>JANXSS010000478.1 GCA_025356535.1 Herminiimonas sp. | reverse complement strand
TGGGCATCAAGTTCCTGCCCGTGGTGACGGCGGCGACCGCCAAGGTCGGCCTGGCCGAAAAGTACAACGAGTTTGCCGGCAAGGCAGCTGAGTTCGGGTTGGTCAGGAAGGAAGACGCCAACATTCAGCGGTACGTGACTGGCAAGTCGCTCGATGGCCTGTACGTGATGATTGGCGAGCAGGAGCGTCAGTTTCGGCAAAACCCGATGGCCAGCGGCAGTGCCATCGTCGAAAAAGTCTTCGGCGCCCTGCGATGAAACGAACGGTGCCGGGGCGGCTGGTCCTGGCGGCGGGTCTGCTGGTCGCCATTGCAGCCTGTAGCCCTGTCTTCAACTGGCGTGACGTTCGGCTGGGCGATAGCGGCTTGGTCGCCCTGTTGCCCTGCAAGCCGGACCATGCAACGCGCGACGTCGTCCTCGGTGGGGATCAGGTCGCCATGCAGATGGACGGCTGCGAAGCGGGAGGCGCTACCTTCACGATGGCGTATGTGGTGGCAAGGGACGCAACCCACGCTGCCGACTGGCAGGCTGCCTGGAAAACGACCATGTCGGCCAGGCTCCAGGCGCAGGCGCCGGTCGAATCCGCGATCGACGTGCGGGGAGCGGCCAACACACCGGCGCCAGTCCAGTTGGCGATCCGTGGCGGCGACGCCACAGATCCCGGCGTGCCGGCGCGTGCCTGGTGGTTTGCGCAGGCCTCCAACGCAAGCCGGCCCGGCGAGGTGACGCTGTACCAGGCGGTCGTGCTCGGCCAAGCCAGCGAGCCGGACGCTGCGGACACTTTTTTCGAGAGCCTGCGCCTGCCGTGAGTGGAAACAATCGGACTACAAGTCACCACATCCCGATCACGACCGCATAATCCATCGGACCGCGCACTGCCGCTCCTTCGTGTGCCGCACCGCTTTATTTCTTTCGAATGAACAGCATTTTCATCATCGCGCACGCTCCGTTGGCCCAGGCCTTGCGGCAGTGCGCACTGCATGTATTTCCCGAGTGCGACGGCGCGATCACCGCGCTCGACGTGTTGCCGAACGTGTCGCCGGAAGAAACGCTCGCGGCTGCCCGTATCACCTTGCAACGGATGCAACACACGCGCAACACGCAGGTGCTGGTACTGGCCGATGTGTTCGGCGCCACGCCATGCAATGTCGCGCAGAAGCTGGTCGATGGCGTCCGGTCGCGGCTGGTGGCCGGCGTTAACCTGCCAATGCTGCTGCGCTCGGTCAGTTACCGCAACGAGCCGCTGGAAGCGCTGGTGCAACGTGCCGTCATGGGCGGAACATCGGGCGTGATGCAAGTGGCCGTGGCCGCACCCCAAAACCAGGCGAGACGCAAACACAGTGATCAAGACATCCACGACCATCAGCAATAAGCTCGGCCTGCATGCCCGGGCCTCCGCCAAGCTCACGAAGCTGGCCGGCAGTTTTCCGTGCGAGGTATGGATCAAGCGCGGCGAGCGCCGCGTCAACGCCAAAAGCATCATGGGTGTCATGATGCTGGCTGCCGGCCTCGGGGCCACGGTCGAACTCGAAACCGACGGCGATCGCGAGCAGGAAGCCATGACTTCGCTGCTGGCCCTGATGGCCGACAAGTTCGGAGAAGGCGAGTGACTTTCGCCGTCCACGGGCTTCCTGTCGCGCGTGGCATTGCCATTGGGCGCGCCGTCCTGGTGGTGTCCAGCCGCATCAACGTCAGTCACTATTTTGTCGAGTCGCACCAAGCCGAGGCCGAGGTCGACCGGGTTCGAGCGGCGCGCGATGCGGTCGCTGAAGAACTGCAGCGGCTGCAGGCCAGCGTGGCGCTGATGGGGCCGAGCGAAGCCCCGCACGAACTGGCTGCGCTGCTCGAAGTGCATCTGATGCTCCTGCAGGACGAAGCCCTGACCTCCGGCGTCAAGCACTGGATCATCGAGCGCCTCTACAACGCCGAATGGGCACTGACGACGCAACTCGAAGTCATTGCACGCCAGTTCGACGAAATGGAAGACGAGTACCTGCGCGAGCGCAAGGCCGATCTGGAACAGGTGGTCGAACGCATGCTGCGCCACATGCGTGGAACTGCCGCTGCAGTCGCCCCGCCGCCGCCGCGTCGCAAGTCCTCATTCGGCCCCGACGACAGCGATACGCCGTTGACCGGCAGCGACAGCATGGACGTTCCGCTGGTGCTGATTGCCCACGACCTGTCGCCGGCCGACATGCTGCAATTCAAGAAGAGCGTGTTTGCGGGCTTCGTGACCGATGTGGGCGGCCGCACCTCGCACACCGCGATCATCGCGCGCAGCATGGACATTCCGGCCGTGGTCGGTGCCCGTCTGGCGAGCCAGCTGGTGCGCCAGGACGACTGGGTCATCATCGATGGCGACGCTGGCGTGATGATCGTCGATCCCTCGCCGATCATCCTTGCCGAGTACGGTTTCAAGCAGCGCCAGGGCGAGGTCGAGCGCGAACGGCTCTGGCGATTGCGGCACAAGCTGGCAGTCACCCTCGATGGGCAGCGCGTCGACCTGCTGGCCAACATCGAGCTGCCTGAAGACACCGTCGGCGCCATGAAGGCCGGGGCGGTCGGGGTCGGCCTGTTTCGCAGCGAGTTCCTGTTCATGGGGCGCGAGGCCAAGCGGCTGACGCGCATGCCCGACGAGGAGGAGCAGTACCAGGCGTATCGCCGTGCCGTCGAGGGCATGCACGGCATGCCGGTGACGATTCGCACCATTGATGTGGGCGCCGACAAGCCACTCGACAGCAAGGCCGCGCGCGAAGAAAACCACCTGAATCCGGCGCTCGGCCTGCGTGCGATCCGCTGGAGCCTGGCCGACCCCGCGATGTTCCTGGCCCAGCTTCGCGCCATCCTGCGGGCGGCTGTGCATGGCGAAGTGAACCTGCTGATTCCCATGCTGGCGCACGGTCACGAGATTCACCAGACGCTGAGCCTGATTGCGCTCGCACGCGGCGAGCTGGAAGGCCGCGGTGTGCCGTTCGGCCACGTCAAGCTCGGTGCCATGATTGAAATCCCGGCGGCTGCGCTCACGCTCAAGCTGTTTCTCAAGCACTTCGATTTCCTGTCGATCGGCACCAACGATCTGATCCAGTACACGCTGGCCATCGACCGCACCGACGAAGCTGTGGCACATCTCTACGACCCGGCCCACCCGGCGGTGCTGGGCCTGATTGCCGACACCATTGCCGAGTGCGTGCGCCAGGGCAAGGGGGTGAGCGTGTGCGGCGAAATGGCTGGCGACGTGCAGTTCACTCGCCTGCTGCTGGGCCTCGGGCTGCGCAGCTTCTCGATGCACCCTTCGCAGATTCTTGCCGTCAAGCAGGAGGTGCTTCGCGCCGATGCGGGCAAGCTGGTCGGCTGGGCGCGCGAGGTGCTGGCGTCGGAAGACCCGGCCGCGCTGCTGGCCTTGCCGCGCTGAGGGCACCGGTCGGCAGGCCCTTGTCGCTGCAACAAAACGAAACAAGCCGATACCGCGGCGAAAGGACTTGGTGCCTCGCAAAACGCACCATGGGGCTTCCTCTTTTCAACCCCTCAGGAAGTCTCAAATGAAACCTTGGATCAAACGCTCTCTTTTCGGATTCGCTGGCGCTGCAGTGGTCGCCGGCGGCATGGCGGGCTGCGCCGCGCATCGTCATG
>JANXSS010000452.1 GCA_025356535.1 Herminiimonas sp. | reverse complement strand
GCTGCCGCTGGCGCGCCTGCTGGCAGACGCGATCCATTATGCGAGCGACGGCGTGGCCGTCACGCGCAGCCAGGAAAATGCGACGCGCGCCAAGTTCGACGAACTGCACGCGCAGCCGGGATTTGCCGACACCTTCCTGATCGACGGCGCGCTGCCGCTGGCCGGCCAGCGTTTCTACCAGCCGAAGATCGCCAGGACGCTCGGCATGCTGGCGCGCGATGGCCTCGACAGCTATTACCGCGGCGCGCTGGCAGCCGGGATCGCCGCCGACCTGGCGCAGGTCGGCTCGCTGGTGGACGCCGACGACCTGCGCAACTATCGCGCGACGCGCCGGGTGCCGCTGCATCTGGCGCATTCGGCCGGCGATGTCTACAACATGACGCCGCCGACGCAGGGCGCCGTCTCGCTGGCGATCCTCGGCCTGCTCGATCGCTGCGGCCTGGCGCAGGTCGAGGCAGACAGCGCCGACCACGTGCACCTGGTCGTTGAAGCGACCAAGCAGGCCTTCAGGATGCGCGACGCGCACATCACCGATCCGGCCCACATGGAACAGGATGCGCAGTCGCTGCTGGACCCCGCGGCCCTCGACGCCCTGGCGGCGAACATCGACATCGCGCACGCAGCACCCTGGGGCCAGGGGCGCGGTCCGGGCGACACCATCTGGATGGGCTGCATCGACCGCGACGGCATGGCGGTGTCCTTCATCCAGAGCATCTATCACGAGTTCGGCAGCGGCGTGGTGCTGCCGACGACCGGCATCAACTGGCAGAACCGCGGCGCCTCGTTCAGCCTGGACGCAAACCATCTGCTGTCGCTAAAGCCCGGCAAGAAACCGTTCCATACCCTGAATCCGGCGGCAGCGCGCCTGCATGACGGCCGCATCATGGTCTACGGCACCATGGGCGGCGATGGCCAGCCGCAAACGCAGGCTGCCGTCTTCACGCGCCACGTCGTCTTCGGCCAGCCGCTGCAAAGCGCGGTCACGGCGCCGCGCTGGCTGCTGGGACGCACCTGGGGCCAGAGTTCGGATTCGCTCAAGCTCGAAGCGCGCTTTTCGCAAGCGGTCGTCGATGCCCTGGTGGCGCGCGGCCACGAAGTCGACATCCTGCTGCCGTTCGACGAAACCATGGGCCATGCCGGCGCGCTGGTGCGCTTTGCCGATGGCACGCTCGAAGGCGCAGCCGACCCGCGCTCGGATGGCGGTGTCGCCGCCTTTTGAAAAGCCGGGCCGCCTGTCGTACACTGGTTGCAGTTTTAACCACTCAACCAGAACCCAGGAGACAAGACATGATCAAGGTCAGCGTGATGTACCCCAACATTCCAGGCGCCCGCTTCAACCACGAGTATTACCGCGACAAGCACATGCCGCTGGTAAAAGAGCGCATGGGCGCGGCCTGCGACCATTACACGATCGACAAGGGAAGAGCCGGCGGCATGCCCGGCATGCCGCCCACCTACATCGGCATGTGCCACATCTACTCGCCTTCGGTCGACACTTTCCAGGCCGCCTTCGGCCCGCACATGGCCGAGATCATGGCCGATATCGCGAACTACACCGACCTTGTGCCGCTGATGCAGATCAGCGAAGTCGTGGTCGGTTAAACAGGGACTGACGACAGCGATTCAACACAGCGACTCGCACAGCAACAGGCTCAGCGAAACCGTTCCGGCTGCGGCAGCCTGTGCCGCAGGAAGCTGGTTTCGCCACAGGCCGAGCACGACAGGCGCACGCTGCCCGGAAACAGCCGCATCCAGAAGGTGCGGTGAATCTTGCGGGCAGTCGGTGCGCCGCACTTCGGGCAGATGCGGGTGATGGCGGGACGATGCATCGCTCAGCCGCCGATCTGGCGAAACGGATCGAGCGCCATGTCGATGAGCCGCCGTTCGCGCACCACGATTTCGGCAACCGCCGTCATGCCGTAGCGTAGCGGATAGCGCGTCTTCGCCACTTCATAAAAATCCTTCTGCAACGTCACCCGTCCTTCGTACACCGGCTGCTTGGTCTGCAAAGAGGGCTTGGTCGCCGGCGAAATGAAGTCGAGCGAGCCGTTGATGAGGCCGTAACGCTGGAACGGAAAGGCGTTGAACTTCATCTTGACGTTCTGCCCTTCTTTCAGAAACGCGCGGTCCTGCTCGGCGATTTCGATCTTCAGGATCGGCCGGGCGTTTTTCGGCGCGATGCCGCCCAGCGGCGTATTGGCCTGCACCTTGTCGCCCGGCTGCGTCGAGGTAACGTCAGTGATGACGCCATCCACGGGCGCGACGATCAGCAGAAAATTATCCTTGTCGATGTTCTCGAAGCGAATGCGCGCCGCCGTGTCGGCGAGCAGGCGCGCCGTCTGCAACTGCAGGCGCAGCTTGTCGCCCACGGCGGCGACCTCCCTGCTCGCCGCCTCGTACTGCAGGCGCAACCGGGTCAGTTCCTGGCCGCTGGTTTCGAGCTGGGATTTCGCCTGGCCGAATTCGAGGCCCTGTCGCGCGCCGAGTTCGGCCAGGCGCGACTGCGCAACCCGGTAGGCATTGTCGGCCGTTTGCAGCGCATTTTTTTTGCCGTCGACCTGGAGTTGCGACACGCCGCCACCGCTGGCCAGGGCAAACAGGCGGGCATATTTGTCGGCCTCGTCCCTGGCGGCGTCACGGGCCCGGCGCGCTTCCTCGAGGTTGGTGCGGGCTTCCTGCAATTGCGCGCGCTGGCCTTCGGCAAGCTTCGAAGTGCCTTCGGCCACGCGGGTGGCATGCTGGCGCTCCTCGAGCTCCATCTGCTGCTTCAGGGCGGCGGCGCGACGCTCCATCAGGGCTTTTTTTTCCGGAAACTGCTGCCACTCGCGCTCGGCGCTTTCCAGCTTGAGCTGCGCATCGAGCGCATTGGTGGCAGCCTCGATGGCGCCGCGCGCATTGAGCCGCGCCACCACGTCGCCCTTCGATACCGGCTGGCCTTCGGCGATGTAGAGGTTGGCCAGTTCGCCGTCGATCGGCGCATACACGCGCCGCACCTCGGACTCGGGCTGCAGGGCGCCCGGCGCACTGGCCAGGACATCCGCATGGCCGAAGAACGACCACAGCAGCGCGCACAACACCAGCCCCACCACCGTGTAGAGAACCGCCTGCGTCAGCTTCGCAGGCGTGGCCGAAAGGATCGCCAGCCCTTCGGCGCCGTGGTCTTCCAGCGCTTCGCTGAGCGGCGTCAGATGGCGTTGCGGCAGGTCGTTTTTCATCTTACCGGCACCTCGGTGGTGGCGGGCGCGTCCAGCAGCGCCAGCCTGGCGGTGAGCAGTTCCGATGCGAGCGGCGGCTGTGCGTCGCGCAGGGCATTGCGCTGTACCGACGATTCGACCAGCACCTCGCCCAGGCGCTGCAGCGCCGGCGCCGGCATCGGCGCGTCGAGCAGGCGGTACAGGCGCTCGGCCTGCAGCGAGGCGCTGCGTGCCTGCGTCAGCAGCCGCGCCTGTGCCGCAAAGGCAGCGCCATTGCCGTCGTCGCGCCGCGCGGCATCGTCCGGCGCGCCGGCCTGGCGGTACTGCTGCCAGAATCCCGCTGCCTGCTGGGCATAGGCGTCGGCCCGCTGCAGCAGGCGGGTGCGGCCGACCGCCGGATCGGCTTGCGCCGCATGGATGAAGTAGCCATCCTCCCGGGCATCGAGCAGGTCGTGAAATGCCAGCAGGCGCTCGGCATGGCCCGGCGTGGCGGCGGCGTTCCGGATGGCCTTGAAGCGGGCGACGATATCGGCCTTGTGGCGCATTTCGGCCGCCGCAGCCGCGCCCCAGGGGCCGCTTGTCATGGCCTGCAGGTCGGCCATCGCGCGCTCGGTTTCGCCGGCGCGCCAGGCGGCGCGGATGCTGCGGTAACGTTGCGCCAGGTCGATGTCGGGCAGGCGGCGCGCCGCAACCAGCGCCTGCAGCCGCGCCTGGAACACCGGCGTGGCAAGCTGCGTGCGCTCAACCTGCCCCACCACGGTGCCGAGCCGGCCGTTCTGCATGGCTGCCTGCAGCAGCAGATACTGCTGCATGTCGGCTTCGAGCCGTTCCAGGCCGCCCAGGCGCGGATATTTTTCTGCGTAGGTATGCAACAGTGCGGCGATCGTCTCGGGATGGTCGTTGTCGAGCTGCGCGGCGACCGTGCTTTTCAAGCGGTCGATGGCGGCAAGGTAGACCGCGCTGTCGCCCTGCAGCCGGCGCAACCGGCTCAGCGCTGCCGCATAGGCGTCGCGAAACGCCGGCACCTGCGTGGCAATGGCGCCGGCTGCGCGCTGATGGCCGGATGCATCGCCGTCCCATTGTTCCAGCAAGGCGGCGATGCGCTGCTCGTCGGCGTAGATGCGGATCGGTCGTTCGGTGCCGGCGCCGACGAAGCGGTCGAGTTCGCCGATCCATTCCAGTTCGCGCAACAAGGGCAGCGCCTCCGGATTGTGCCGCGCCGCCTCGCGCATGGTCGTCAGGACGGCGCCGGCGCGTGCGGCGTCGCCGGCATTTTCCGCCGTCAGCCATTGCGGCACGAATGCCTTGAGCCAGCTTTGCGTGGCCAGCATGCGGATCTCGGCATTGTCCGGATGTTGCGCAAGATACCGGTCGGCAGCCTGCGCCGCCTGGTCGAACCTGCCGGCGGCGACAAGGGCGCGAATCGCGCGTTCGTCGCCTGCAGACAAGTGCACGGCAACGCCGAGCGCACCGGCCAGCACCACGCCAACGCCAAATGCAGCCGCCGCGCGCCCGAGCCGCCTGCGCTCGCGCGCCGACAGCGCAGCGGCAACCTGCATTGCCAGAAGCACGAACTGGCTGCGGCGGTGGCGGTGGCGGTGGCGGCCGCCCTGGCCTGCTGCGGCCGGCGCCCCTGCAGCAGGACCGGCGCCGTCCCTGCCGCGGGCGCCGGCATCATCGGCCGGCGTCGTTCCTCCTGCGGCCCCTGCGGAACCTGCGGGGGCAGCAAAGTTGCCGGGACTGCCAGGGCCGCCGCCATTTTTGTCGCTGCCGCCCACCTGCGCGCCGGCCGCCGACGCGCCCATCGCCGGCTCGCGCCGGCCGCCGTCCTCGTTTGCCGCCGCAGCCTGCGCCTCGGCCACAGGGGCGCTGTCGACGCAAAAAATTTCAAGAAATGAATTCGGCGCGCCGATGAAGGTGGTGCGGTCGATGTCGAATCGCATCGCCTGCGCGGTGGCAGGCGTGCCCGCTGCGCCCGGCGGCGGCGCTTCCTGGCGCACCGGAATGCCGGTGTAGCGCGTCAGCGTCGGATCGGCCGCCACGTCTTCCTTCTGCAGGACGACACGGTAGACGAAGAACCTGCCGCCGAAAGCGATCGTGTCGCCCTCCTCCAGCGGCGTTGCATGCTCGTCGAGCCGGCGGCCGTTGACGAAGGTGCCGTTGGTGCTGCCGAGGTCCTCCACCTGCGGCAGGCCGCGCTTGAGAAAGACATGCGCATGCCGCCGCGAAAGATAATTGACCTGCTGCGCATGCGCATCGCGGTAGCGGGCGAAGGTCGCGTCTGCCTTGCTGACAAGGAATGGAAACTGCGTCACGACGATCGGCTGCAGGCCGGCCGCATCCACCTCGGGTTGCAGCGTCAGGCTCAGCAGCCGGGCAACCGGCACCGGCGCATGCGCGCGCAGCTGCACCTGGAACTTCAGGCCGCGGCCGAACTGCAGTTCGTCGCCCTGCTGCAGCCGCGCCGTTTTCTGGCGCACGTCGACGCCATTGACGGCGGTGCCGTTCTTGCTGCCCATGTCGGCGATGTGGATGATGCCGTTTTCGCAGAAGATGCGGGCATGCCGGCGCGACAGGTCGGCCACGGCGTCGGCCGGATAGGCATCGAAGGGCGGCTCGTTGCGACCGACGGCAAACAGGGTTTCGTCGATGCCGATCTCGGCCAGGTCGGGATGCGAAAGCGGCTTGAGGACGATCTGGAACGAACGCGGCGGCGTGCCCAGGGACGCGCCGGCCGGTGCACTGGCGGCCTCCGGCGCAGGCGCGGCCGCCTCGCCGCGCCCGATGGTTGCGCGGCCGTCGCGCGGTTCGCGCGCCTGGCCTGCATCGCCCGGAGCCGGGCGGCTTGGCGCCAGCATCTCTTCGTCCGCCATCTAGTTGCCCGCCTGTCCGACCACGACATCCGGCCAGCCGCCGCCGAGCGCCTTGTAGACGGTTACCGTGTCCGAAAGTATCTGCTGGTGATTCGTCAGGAGCGCCTGCCGGGAAGCCAGGAGCGAACGTTGCGACTCGAAGACATCGAGCTGCGACACCAGGCCTTCGCGCAACTGGCCTTCGACCTGCAGGGCCACGGTTTCGAGATGGGCGGCCTGCTGTTGCAGCTCGACGCGCTGGCGCCGATGCGCCTCCAGGTTGACCAGCGCATTCTCGACTTCCTCGAAAGCGGTGATGACGGTCTTGCGATACTGCGCTTCGACGACTGCGACCTGGGCCTCGGTCGTCTTCACATGCGCCTTGACGCCGGGGTCGAGCAGCGGAATGTTAATGCTCGGCAGCAGGTTGAAGGTAAAGGCGCGCAGCAGGTCGCGCAGCGCAAAGCTCGACGTGCCGCCGCGCCCGGTCAGGCTGATCGAGGGCAGCTGCGCCAGCTTCGCCTGGCCGACCAGGTCGTAGGCTTCCAGCACCCGGTATTCGGCGGCGACGATGTCGGGCCGGCGTTTGAGCAACTGCGACGGCAACCCGGCCGGCACCGCCGGCAATTGCACCCGCTCCTGCAGGCGGCCGTTGCTGACCCGGTATTCGCCGGCGCCGGCGCCCATCAGGGTGGCCAGTGCGTTTTCGGCGACGTCGCGCGACCGGCGCAGTTCCAGCAGGTCATTCGACAGCCGGTTCAGCTCGGCGCGCTGCTGCAGCACGCGGGTGTTGGGCAACAGGCCGTTGGCGACCATGGCTTCGAGAATCGTCAGTATCTGGCGGTTCTTCTCCAGCGCCTGATCCTGGCGCTCGATCTGTTCGTCGAACTGCAGTATCTGGAAATACGTCGTCGAGACATCCGCGACCATGGTCAGGTAGCCGGCCCGCCAGTCGGCCTCGGTCGCCTGGAATTCTGCGCTTTGCGCCTGCACGCCTTTTTCGACCTTGCCCCAGACATCGGCTTCCCAGCTCACCGCCGCGCCGGCGCTGATCTGCCTGGTCAGCGGCCGGCCGGTGCTCTTGTCGATGCTCACGGCGCTGGCCACGTCGAGCGTCGGCAAGGCGCCGGCCCGCACTTCGCCGACCTCGGCTTCGGCCACGCGGATGCGCGCCGCCAGGATCTTCAGGTCGATGTTGCTGGCAACCGCGCCGGCGACCAATTGATCCAGAAACGGATCGCGAAAATTTTTCCACCATTGCGGCGAGATGGTTTCGGCGGCCGAGACGGCGCCGGCGGGCCGGCGCGACCAGTCGCTCTTGGCAACGGTGTCGGGGCGGCGGTAGGCCGGCATGCCGACATCGGCGCAGCCCGCCAGCAATACGACCAGGATCATGGCGTTGCGGGCGTTCATGCGTTGCTCCAGGCGCGCGCGTGCGCAAAGACGTCGAACAGGCCGGCGTCGAGGTGACCGGCATGGCATTCGGCCTGCATCAGCGCGAGCGCCTGATCGATGCCCAGCGCTTTCTTGTAGGGCCGGTCGGCAGCCGTCAGGGCATCGAAGATGTCGCAGATCGTCAGTATCCGGGTCTGCACGCTGATCTCGGGCCCGCGCAGGCCGCGCGGATAACCGGAGCCGTCGAGTTTTTCATGATGGCCGTGGGCGATGGCCGGCACCTTCGCCAGGTCGCCGGTCCAGGGAATGAGGATCAGGAAGGCATGCGAATCGGCCACATGCATTTCGATCTGACGCCGTTCGTCCGCGGTCAGGCAACCGCGCGTGAGGCGCAATGCGGAAAACTCGAATGGCTCGAGCAGCGTGGCCGGCCCGTCCGCAGCGGGGTAACGGTAGTCCTGCGCCTGCTGCAGTTGCGCCAGCTGCAGCGCCGTTGCCGCCTGCGTGCCGGCCTGCTCGGAGACCGCCGGCTCGTTGCTGCACTGAATTGCCTGCATGAATTCGCCCAGGCGTTGCGATTCGATGCGAAGCGCTTGCTCGACTCGCAATTTCTCGCGTCGGAATTCCGCCCGGCCAAGCGGCTGCCGCGCATGCCGCAGCACCAGTTGCCGGTAGGCCTCGCGCTCCAGGCAGGCACGCGCCGTGCAGAAGCGCTGCTCCAGCAACTGCATCTGCGAGGCGTGCAGTTTCTTTTCCTTGCGCAGGACGTGTTCGCGCACGCCGACCCTGCCGAAATCGTGCAGCAAGGCGGCGTAACGGATCTCGCGCAACTGGTCGACGCTGAAGCGCACGGCCCGCAGCGCCGGCGCGTCGGCCCGGTCGACTGCGCGCGCCAGCCGCTCGGCAAAATCGGCCACGCGGAACGAATGGCCGGCCGTTGCCGGATCGCGCTCCTCGATCGCCTGCACCGAGGCGCGCACGAAACCGTCGAGCAGGCGCTCGATGTCGGAATACAGCTGGAAGGTCTTCAGCGTCACGGCAGCCTCGGCGCACACGCCGGTCAGCATTTCCAGGTCGGGCGCCTTGAAGGCATGCGGGTCGGAGGCGGTATCGACCTGGATCAGGCCGAGGCATTCGGACTCCAGCAACAGCGGCACGCACATGACGCTGCGAATCGGCTGGGCGACGATCGATTCCTGCGAAGCGAAATGCCGGTCGGCCAGCATGTCGACCGACAGGATCGCCTGCTTGTTGCCGAGCACTTCGCGCAGGATGGTGCGCGACAGACGCACCGCGCGCGGATCGAGCACGGCGCCGTCGCGACGCCGGGCGGCGTCCGGATGCAGCGGCAACGGCGGCTCGTGCGCCGCCGTGCCGCCGTTTGGCGCCGGCGCTGCGGCCGGTGCCTGGCCTTGCTGCGCACGCTCATCCCGCACGCCGCCGCGGCTGCCTTCAGGTTTCAGAAAGACGATGAAGGCGCGCTCGGCCAGTGGAAACAGCTCGAAGATGAAACGCATGATCTTTTCGATCAGGGTTGCCCGATCGGTGACCACGCCCAGCGCAATGCTTACCTGCGACATCGCATGCAGTTTCTGGATCGTGGCCTGCAGGTCGGCTGCCGAAGCATTGCCTGCAGCCGGCTGCGCAGCCTGCGCCGCATGGACGTCGCCGCG
>JANXSS010000400.1 GCA_025356535.1 Herminiimonas sp. | reverse complement strand
TTGACCGAATGCCAGATGGTCAACCAGTTCGCCGGCTCGCACAAGGAAGCGCCGCGCTTCACCCGTGGCTACGGCCTGTCGTTCGGGCATGGCGAGCGCAAGACCATGGCCATGGCGCTGGTCGACCGCGCCCTGCGCGCCGAAGAACTGGGCGAAGAAATCGTCGCGCCGGCGCAGATGGCGGAATTCGTCCTCTCCCATGCGGACAATGTCGAAGCCTCCGGTTTCGTCCAGCACCTGAAGCTGCCGCACTATGTCGACTTCCAGTCCGAACTGGCGCTGGTGCGAAGCCTGCGCCGCGCAGCCCAGGCAGGTTCGGCCGGCGCGCCGGTGGCCGCAACCGATCCCGCCGGATCAGCCGCCGCGCAGGCCGGGCAGGCCCGCCCGGCAACGCAAAAAGCCGCCTGATGCACGCCGTCGACACGAAGGACGCCGCCGCACACGCCGGCATCATTGCCGCCACCGCGCCCGAGGAAGGCTACAACTTCGCCTACCTGGACGAACAGACCAAGCGCATGATCCGCCGCGCCCTGCTCAAGGCGGTTGCCATTCCCGGCTACCAGGTGCCGTTCGGCGGGCGCGAAATGCCGCTGCCGTACGGCTGGGGCACCGGCGGCATCCAGGTCACGGCGGCCGTCATCGGCCGTGACGACGTATTGAAAGTGATCGACCAGGGTTCGGACGACACCACCAACGCGGTCAACATCCGGCGTTTTTTCCGCCGCACCACCGGCGTTGCGACCACCGACAGGACCACCGCGGCCACCCTCATCCAGACCCGGCACCGGATTCCCGAGACGCCGCTGGCGCCGGGCCAGATCATGATCTACCAGGTGCCGATTCCCGAACCGCTGCGCTGGCTGGAGCCGCGCGAGGAACAGACGCGCAAGCATCATGCGATGGCCGACTATGGCCTCATGAGCGTGAAACTCTACGAAGACATCGCGCGCCTGGGCAAGATCGAAACCGCCTACGACTATCCGGTGATCGTCAACGGCCGCTACCTGATGCGGCCCTCGCCGATACCGAAATTCGACAATCCGAAACTGCACCGGAGCCCGGCGCTGCAGCTCTTCGGCGCCGGCCGCGAAAAGCGCATCTATGCGGTGCCGCCCTACACAAAGGTGGAAAGCCTGGATTTCGACGACTATCCCTTCGAGATCGAACGCTGGGAAGAGCGCTGCGCATTGTGCGACGCCGACGACAGCTTTCTCGATGAAGTGATTCTCGACGACCAGGGCCGGCGCATGCATGTCTGCAGCGATACCGATTATTGCCGCAACCGGCAGGAACAGGCGCAGGCGACCTTGCAGGACGATGTGCAGGTAAATCTGCAGGCGAATCCGCAAGCGAATCTGCAAGCGCGTTCGCAAGCGAATGCGCAAGAAGGCGCGCAGGTGCATGTGCAGGACGGCGCCGGTGCAGCCGCAGCCGGGCCGACCCGGTGAGCGCCGTGCCGCTGCTGCAGGCCACGGCGCTGACCCGGCGTTTCGGCGCGCATGTCGCTTGTGACGCCGTCAACCTGTCGGTGTATCCGGGCGAGGTGCTGGGCATCGTCGGCGAGTCCGGCTCGGGAAAGACCAGCCTGCTGCAGAGCCTGGCCGGACAGGTCGCGCCGGACCAGGGCAGCGTGCTGTATTCGACGCTCCATGACGGCGTGGTCGACCTTTACCGGATCGGCGAAGCACGGCGCCGCCTGCTCTCGCGCACCGACTGGGGCTTCGTCCACCAGAGCGCGCGTGACGGCTTGCGCAGCGACGTCTCGGCCGGCGCCAATGTCGGCGAGCGGCTCATGGCCGTCGGCGCCCGGCACTACGGCGCGATCCGCAGCGAAGCCATGGCCTGGCTGTCGCGCGTGGAGATCGACGCGGCACGCATCGACGACCTGCCGCGCGACTTTTCCGGGGGGATGCAGCAGCGACTGCAGATCGCCCGCAACCTGGTGACGAGGCCGCGCCTGATCTTCATGGACGAGCCCACGGCCAGCCTGGATGTATCGGTGCAGGCGCGGCTGCTCGACCTGTTGCGCCAGCTGGTGGCCGAGCTGCATGTGGCGGCGGTGATCGTCACGCACGACCTGGCCGTGGCGCGCCTGCTGGCGCATCGCCTGATCGTCATGCGCAGCGGCAGGGTGGTCGAGGAAGGCCTGACCGATCAGGTGCTCGACGATCCGCAGCATCCCTACACACAACTGCTGGTGTCGTCGGTGCTTCAGGCCTGAACGCCGCTGTCATCCACCCTGGCCACACACCACACATGAAACGCATCGACGTTCGCAACCTGTCCAAGCACTTCACGCTGCACCTGCAGGATGGCCTGCATTTGCCGATCCTGGCCAATGTCGACCTGCAGGTCGACGCCGGCGAATGCGTCGTGCTGCATGCGCCTTCCGGCGCCGGCAAGAGCACGCTTTTGCGCTGCCTGTATGCGAACTACCGCGCCAGCAGCGGCAGCGTGCGCATCCGTCATGACGACGCCTGGGTCGACATCGCCAGCGCACCGGCGCGCGAGGTCCACGCCGTGCGGCACGCGACGCTTGGCTTCGTCACGCAGTTCCTGCGCGTGATTCCCCGCATTGCGACCATCGACCTGGTGGCCGAGCCGTTGCTGGCGCGGGCAGTGCCGCGCACCGAAGCACGCGAGCGCGCCGCCGCCATGCTGACCCGGCTGGGGATCGCGACGCGCCTGTGGAGCGTGCCGCCGGCCACTTTCTCGGGCGGCGAGCAGCAGCGGGTCAACATCGCCCGCACCCTGATCGTCGACTATCCGATCCTGCTGCTCGACGAGCCGACGGCGTCCCTGGATGACGCCAACCGCGACATCGTCATCGGCATGATCGACGAGCGTCGCGCCAGCGGCGTGGCCATCGTCGGCATTTTCCACGACAAGGCGCTGCGGCAGGCGCTGGCAACGCGGCTCTATCCGATACCGCCGCTGCAATCAATCGCGCTGGTGGCCTGACTGCCAGCAAGCCCGGACCGGGCGGCGCACCGACAACTGGAAGGCTCAATACATGAACGCAATTCGCAATGCCCGCATCGTGACGGTGGACGACGATTTCACCGGCAGCCTCCTCATCCGTGGCGAATCGATCGGGGAGGTCGACCGCGGCTGTGCCGGCGTGGCCGGCGATGACTGGGACGGCGACTTCCTGATTCCCGGCCTCGTCGAGCTGCATACCGACAACCTCGAAAAACACCTGATGCCACGCCCGAAAGTGCAATGGCCGATCCTGCCGGCGATCATCGCCCACGATGCGCAGATCGCTTCAGCCGGCATCACCACCGTGCTCGATGCCATATCGGTCGGCGACATCGATTCCGACAGTCTGCGCAACCAGACCCTGGCCGCCTGTACCGATGGCATCCGGCAGGCGATTGCCTCGGGTGTCTTGCGCGCCGAGCACTACCTGCACATCCGGCTCGAACTGGCGGAAGAACACCTGCTGGAGATGTTTGCGCCGTTCCTGCACGACGAGCGCCTGCGCCTGGTGTCGCTGATGGACCATACGCCGGGCCAGCGGCAATGGACCGACATCAGCCACTACCGGACCTACGTCAGCGGCAAGCGCGGCTGGAGCGAAGAAAAGATCGATTCCATGCTGGAGCGCCTGCTGGAGCGCCAGCAGGTCCATGCGGCGCGCAATCGCAGCGCTGTCGTCGCCAGTTGCCGCCGGCGCGCCCACCCGGTGCCGCTCGCCGCGCATGACGACACCACCCTCGCCCATGTCGCCGAAAGCATCGGCGACGGCATCGCGATCTCGGAATTCCCCACCACGCTGGCCGCCGCCGGCGCCGCACGCGCGCAGGGCATGGGCATCATCATGGGTGCGCCGAACATGGTGCGCGGCGGCTCGCACTCGGGCAACGTGTCGGCGGGCGAACTGGCGCGCGCCGACCTGCTCGACGTGCTGTCGTCGGACTATGTTCCGGCGAGCCTGCTGCATGCGGCATTTCTCTTGCAGGACAAGGGCTTCGGCCTGGCCAAGGCGATCGCCACCGTCACCCGCAATCCGGCGCAGATGGTGGGCCTGAGCGACCGTGGCGCAATCGCACCGGGCCTGCGCGCCGACTACGTGCGCGTGCGGGTGGTCGACGACGTGCCGATCGTCATTGCCGCCTGGCGCGCCGGAAAACGCATCTGCTGAGCGGCCCCGCGTCGCTGCCGCCTGCCGCGCGGCGCGGCACACCGTTGCGCCACCGGCCTTGGGCTCAGCCTGGGCGGGGACGGGTGGTCGACCATCCCAGCAGCGCGGCGGCAACCGGCAGGAATATCCAGTACTCGACCGGCGCCTGCCATAACCAGTGCTTGTGCCAGAGCACATCCTGCGGCGAAAACCGGCCCAGCCCGTAAGCCGGATTGAAAACGAACCACAGGAAATCCTCGGCGATCCAGAACAGCATGACGCATCCGAGCGCATGACCCTCGGCGCGCCAGTCGTAGCGGCCATTTGCCACCATCGGAAAGTGGAAGAAGACGAACATGAAGGCGAACACCCAGGCGTGGTAACCGGTCATTGCACGACCGCCCCAGAAGACATCGAGCAGCCAGTGTTTTTCAACCCGCCAGGTCGGCAGGTTGGCGGCCCAGCCGGCACTGCCCTCGATCTGGATCTCGACCTGGGAAAACATGGCCGCCAGCAAAAGGACGCAAGCCAGCGTGCCCAACAGCCGTCGGGCAGCCGGGCCGGGCGGCCTCAAGCCTGTTGCCCGTGCAAGTGCTGCAGCACGGTCTGCATCGCCCGGGCCGCTGCATCCGGGCGCGCCGCCGCGCGCGCGCAGGCTGCCATGCGTTCCAGCCGGTCGGGGTCGGCGAGCAAGCGGCGCACCTGGAATTCCACCGACACCGGATCGATCGCCTTGACTGCTGCGCCGGCCTCCACCAGGTAGTCGGCATTGCGCTCTTCCTGGCCCGGAATCGGCGCGTTGGCAATCATCGGCAGGCCCGCCGCCAGGCATTCCGCACTGGTGAGGCCACCCGGCTTGGTGATGATCAGATCGGCGCAGGCCATGAACTGCTCGACCTGTGAGGTGTGGCCGTGGACGACGAAGCGCTGCGGCGTTGCCGCGGCCATCTGCGACAGTTCCCGCAGCAGGGCGGCATTGCTGCCGGTGAGCGCGATCAGCTGCAGCGCCGGATCGATTGCCAGCAGCCGCGTTGCCAGCGCGCTGAGATTGCCGACGCCGGCGCCGCCGCCCATCATCAGGATGGTCGGGCGCGAAGGATCGAGACCGAGGCCTGCGCTGCAGCGCGCGCGGTCCAGCGGCGTGGTGAAGGCCGGCATCACCGGCAGGCCGGTGACGTGGATGCGGGCAGGCGACACGCCTTCGTCGCGCAGGCGAAACGCCACTGCTTCATTGCCGGCAAAATAGCCGGCGATACCCGGCTGTATCCAGATCCGGTGGACGTCGAAATCGGTCACCTGTACCCAGACCGGGCAGGACGGTCGCTGCGCGGCGGGCAGATAGCCGAGCAGTTCGGCCGGCAGGAAATGGGTGCAGAGGATGGCTGCCGGCTTGAGCGCGGCGATCCTGCGCAATACCGCGCGCGCCTGCGCCCGGTCGAACCAGCGGCGCAACGCCTGGGCCCGGTCGGCCGGTTGCGCCGACTGCATCCGGCGGTACAGCCAGCCCCATGCATGCGGATATTTTCCGACCATTTTCACGTAGGCGTCCGTATAGAGGCGCCGGAAACCGCGCGGCATGCAGGACATGATGTCGAGGTGGACCGCGTGGATTGGCAAGCCGTCTGCCGCCGCGCACAGCGCCTGGGCGGCTCGCACATGGCCGGCGCCGGCCGAGACGCTGAGGATCAGGACCGTCGGCGCCGCCTGTTCCGGCGCGCAGGGAGAGTCGACGCTGCGGTGCCGTGCAGGTTGCAGCAGCATTGCCGGCAGGGTCGCCCTGGCGCGGGGGTAAGGCAGTGTGGTCGGCAGCGGCATGCGGATCGGAAGAGTCGGGACAGGCACAGCGTAGCCGCGAAATGTTTCGGGCCGGTGACATGGTCGCCATGCCATGCCATGCCATGGCACGGCCGCGTCCGGCTAGTCCGGCAGGTCGAGCGCGTGGCGGATGCGGCGGCAGGCGATTTCGGAGGTGCGCGAAATGACTTCTTCCGGAATGGCGAATTTCTCGATCAGGCGGGTGTGGTCCTCGAAGCCGTAGGAGACGATGAACGGCTGCATGCCGCTGGCGATTGCCGCTTCATAGTCGTGATGCTCGTCGCCGCAGGTATAACAGCGCGCCGGATTGATGTCGTAGCGCTCGCGCATCGCCTTGAAATGCGCTGCCTTGTCGCCGCGCACGGGGATGCGGGTGATGAAGTCGAGGCCGTCGAGATCGACGCCATGACGGCCGAAGAGGATCTTGAGCGTCAGCTCGGCATCGTTGGTGATGTTGCGCGTGACCAGGCCGATGCGGATGCCGGGCGTTGCGATCAGGGTTGCGAACAGGGCGGCGATGCCGGGATAGAGCGTGGCCTCGTCGCGGTAGACGTCGGTCAGCGTGGTCAGCAGTTTCTTGCGACTCTGGCTGCCGAACTGTTTCTGCAGATTGTTGGGAAAGTCGCGGATGCCGCCGAGGTACTTGAAAAGGCGACGGCGCTTCTGGAAGCTTTCCAGGTCGCCGATTTCCATGCCGTGCCTGGCAAAGGTGGTGTCGATCGCGGCGAAGGCGTCGATGGTCGTGCCATCGGCGTCGAAGATGATCAGGCGGTCGTGGTTTGCATACATCGGGAGTGCCCTGGACTATACCGTCGGAATTGCGGTTTCATTGTTTCGTTGCATCTTTGGCGCACTGGATTATAGAGCCGCTTTATGACCAAACGATTACATCGACACGTGGCGCCGCGCCGATGACCGGCGCCGGTTGACGCGACAGATTGCGGCAGATACCCGTGACAACCGCTTCGAGCCGGCCGAAAAAATCGGTGCGACGGCCAGCGGCGATGCACACGATGGCGGTGTTGCAAAAGTGAAGGCGCGCACTGGCGGCGGCGATGCCGACTGCGCTCATTAAGCGCGCTGCCAGACAGACCCGAACCGGCCTTGGGTCGATCGTGAATGATTTACCGATCACAGGAAGACCCCATGACAAAACCGCGCACAGGCCAGGCTCCCCCGCCACTTGGCCGCGATGAATTCCATCTCCAGTTCCGGCGGTCATTCGTCGATCCGGCGTTCGGCGAAGTCGAGGAAGCGCTGTCGAAAGTCGAACAGGTTGCTTGGGTCAACTACGTCGACGGCCACAAGTCGCCCACCACCGAAAAAGCCGGCCCCGGCTTTGCCGACCCCGATTACGATCTCTCGGCGCAATGGAAAGCCAGCAGCAAGCGTCTCGCAGAGTTGGATGTCCTGCAAAAGAATCCCCAGACGCCGTCGCGCGTGCTGCTTGTCTGCGGCTCGGCGCGCAACGACGGCAGCTGTCCCGGCGAGATATCAAAAACCTGGCGCCTCACGGTGCTGGCGCAGGAGATCCTGCGGGCGCAGCAGATCGAGGTGGACCTGCTCGACCTGAGTCTGCTGACATCGGGTTATGACAACCATATCCATCCGTGCAAGGGCTGCGCATCGACGGCGATGCCGCTGTGCCACTGGCCCTGCAGCTGCTATCCGAATCATGGTCAGCGGCAGACCAACGACTGGATGGCGGAAATCTACGAGAAATGGGTCGCTGCCCATGCGGTGATCATTCTCACGCCGGTGTATTGGTACCAGGCGCCGGGCGTGCTGAAACTGATGATCGACCGCCTGGTCTGCGCAGATGGCGGCAATCCCGACCCGACGTCGACCGGCGGGAAAAATGCCGAGAAGGCAAAGGCCATCGAACTGGCCGGATGGGATTATCCGAAACATCTGGCCGGCCGCGCCTATGGCCTGGTGGTCCACGGGGACGTGGCCGGTATCGAAGGCGTGCGTCGCAGCCTCTCCGACTGGCTCGACTGGATGGGGCTGATCGACGCGGGCCCGGGCGCGCGGCTTGACCGCTTCATTGGCTATTACGAATCGTATGCAGACAGTCACGCAACCCTGGACCGGGACCTGGCCGTCCAGGAAGAAGTTCGCAATGTCGCACGGGCCGTTGCAGCGGCGGTCGGGGAACTGAGGCAAGGCAAGCTGAGCCAGCCCGACAAGGGTCTGGAAAAGCCACGACCGAAGTAGTCCGTGTTGTGCTCAGCAGGAGCGGGCGGATTGGCCGGTTCAGGCAGGACGATTTTCGTGACCCGTCACACTCGGCGGGCCGCACCGGACCATCTTGATCAGGAGACGCTGCCGTTGGCCTGGCGACTTTCCAGGACTTCTTCCAGGCGCGAGGTCAGGTTTTCGCGCGCAATGTGCGCATGTTTTTCCGACAGCCTGGCCGCCAGTGCGGCGTCGCCGCTGGCAATCGCCTTGGCAATCGCTTCATGCTCGTTCCATATGGATTCGCGCTGGCCTGAAGACTGCAGGACCGCACCCATCACGCGGCGCAGATGCACCCAGTGCAGCTGCGTGTTCTCGAAGATCAGGGGATTGCCGGAGGCATGGTAGATCGCGGTATGAAAGGCCATGTCGGCATCGATCATTGCCTTGACGTTCTTGCCGCGTGCCGCCTTGCGACCGGCTGCGATCAGGTCGGCGCCGATATCCTGCTTTCTTTCCGCAGCAAGACGGGCGGCCAGCGTATCGAGGGCGCCGCGAACCTGGTACAGGTTGCCGATCCAGTGCGCGTCGAGCGGCGCAATCAGGATGCCGCGCCCCGGCGCATCCTGCACCAGGCCATCTTTCTTCAGAAGCTGCAACGCCTGCAGTACCGGTGACCTGGACACGTTGAGCTGCTCTGCAATTTCTTCCTGCGTCACCCGCGCGCCGGGCGCGAGCGAGCCGTCGCTGATCGCGTCGAGAAGCGTCTTGTAGACTTCGTCCACGAAATTTGGCCGGACCTTGATTTTTGCCAGCTTGAGAATCATCGTCTTTTACCTTTGTATCCAGAATACATAGTTTATTCCGCATTGCCCATCACCGCATCAGCCAATATCGCCGGGTATGCCGTGGCGGCGTCTGGCGGCTTCCTACGGCGGCTTCCACGAGAAATCGGCAGCTACCGCCGACATAAGTCTTGACACCGGAGGCGATCAGCCTAAGAATACCTTCTGTATACAGAGTACACAATACAAAGAACATGCTTCAAGCTAAGGAACATACAATGAATGCACCAGACAAGACCGCACCGATCGCACCGCCAGTCGTCGCCAAGAAGCTCACCCCCTTCGGCGGTTACTACACCAGCAAGGTGCCGGGCCATGATCCCGAATTGACCGAAGTCGGCCCCGGCACGCCAACCGGCGAGTACATGCGGCACTTCTGGCATCCGGTCTGCATGTCCCAGGAACTGACCGACACGCCGCATTTCCTGAAGATCCTGGGCGAGGAACTGGTCGCCTTTCGCGACGGTTCGGGCCGTATTGGCCTCTTGCATGCGCATTGCGTCCATCGCGGCGCGTCGCTGGAATACGGCGCCATCCAGGAGCGCGGCATCAAGTGCTGTTATCACGGCATGGTGTTCGACATCGACGGCACCTGCCTGCATGTGCCGTTTCCGAAGGGCGAAGAAAAGGAAGCGGAAAAATATTCCTGCTCGATCAGGCAGGGCGCCTACAAGGCGTTCGAGCGCAACGGCCTGGTGTTTGCCTACATGGGCCCGCCGGAGCAGGAGCCGCCTTTTCCGGAGTGGGAGGGAAACTTCACGGTGGCCGAAGGCGACGAGCTGGTGCCATTCAGTAATTTCCAGCATTGCAACTGGCTGCAGGTGCAGGACAACTCTGCCGACAACTTTCATCCGACCGCGCTGCATTCGGCCAGGAATGTCGTCAACGGCAAGTTCCAGGGAACGACGTTTGACGAAGTCGGCGCAGCGTCGATGGAAGTCGCGCCCGACATGCAGTTCATTCCGATTCACCAGGGGCGCGGCCTGGCCTGCGCCGGCGCACGGCGGGTCGACAAGGACCGCCTGTTCGTGCGGGTCCAGCACCAGGTGCTGCCGAACCTGAGCCTGCATGCCTACACCTCCGAAGACGGCTCGACGAAGAAGCTGTTCAGCCGCTTCCACATCATCCGCTGGACGGTGCCGGTCGACGACGTCAACAGCAAGATGGTCGGCTGGCGCGTCATGGGCCCGGGCATCGACACGCGTGGCATCGGCGACAAGGCGATGGTCGGCTACGAGTCGATCGACTTTCTCGAAGGCCAGGTCGCCATGCGCCGTCCGGAACGCTTCGGCAAATACAAGATCGAAGACATGCCGCCGATTCCGCCGGACCACCGGGCGCGCGAGAATTACAAGGACTGCCAGTATGCGCCGGGCGACTATGAAGCCATCATCAGCCAGCGCCCGATCGCGCTCCATTCGCTGGAAAATCCGACCAAGTTCGACGCCGGTGTCTTCCTGTTTCGCAAGATGCTGCGCGACGCCATTCGCGGCGCCAATCCGGCGGCGAGTCCGCATAATTTCGCCGAGTGGCTGCGGGAAGTCGGCGGCGCGCCCAACAGCTATTGCTCCGGCAACGTGTTCGAGATTCCGGAAGGCGCAACGGTAGAAGAGGAAATCGCCAACCGTCGTCATGTGTCCAAGCGCATCGTGGCGATCCTGACGGAAAGCGAACAGCTCAAGGGGCAAGCCCGGGCAACGTTCGTTCGCGACAAGTTCGACGAACTCGAGGACTCGGTCAGGAAATGAGTATCGGTAACGCAAGCCGGCGCAAATCAGGGAACGGGTAATGGATACGACACAGGGCCAGTCTGGCGCCGGGCAAGACCGCTTGTCGCTGCTGGTTCGCCAGATACGGTTTGAAGCAACCGGCATCAATTCCTATGAGCTGGTCGATCCGACGGGCCGGCAACTGCCGGCATTTACCGCAGGCGCGCACATCGACGTGCACCTGCCGGACGGGTTGATCCGCCAGTATTCGTTGTGCAATGCGCCGTCGGAGCGGCACCGCTATGTCATTGCGGTGCTACGCGATGAGAACGGTCGTGGCGGATCGAAGGCGCTGCATGCCGGCCTGCGGGTGCAGGACATGGCAAGCGTCAGTCATCCGCGCAACAACTTCGGTCTGGTGGCGCATGCCCGCAAGGTCATCCTGCTTGCCGGCGGCATCGGCGTGACGCCCCTGAAAGCAATGGCGCATGCGCTGGAAGAGGCGGGCGTGCCGTTCGCCATGCATTATTGCGCCCGCAATGACGGCTGCATCGCCTTTCGCGACATGCTGCAGGCCCCGTGGCAGCATGGCACGGCGCAGTTTCACCTCGATCAGGGCAATCCGGCAGAGGGCCTCGATATCGCCGCCCTGCTGCGCGACCAGGAAGACGGCACCCATCTTTTTTACTGTGGCCCGAGCGGCTTCATGCGCGCCTGCGCCGACGCCTCGGCACACTGGGAGCCGCGAACGGTCCACTGCGAGCATTTCAAGGCGCCCGACGCATCGGCGGCACGGGCCGACGGCGCCGACAAGCCGCGCGCCGCCGGCAGCTTCCTGTTGAAGATCGCCAGCACCGGCGCCATGGTCGAGGTCGCGCCGGCGCAAAGCATCGTCGATGCGCTGGAAGCGGCCGGCATTCGCGTCGCCACGTCCTGCCAGTCGGGACTGTGCGGCACCTGCAAGATACGTTACCTGGAGGGGGAAGCGGACCATCAGGATTTCATTCTGGACGACGACGAGCATGCGCACTGGCTGACCGCCTGCGTGTCGCGCGCCAGTAGCCCGACCTTGCTGCTCGATCTATAGCGGGCCGGCAAACCCGTTTCATTATCCCAATCACCTTCAGGAGAGTCGCCATGCTGGACACGCTAGAGCAGGACCACGCCGCACAAGCCAGGCCGGGCAACACGTCGATCTATCAGCCGAAGCAGACCGGCCTGATCTATCCGGAAATTCCGACCTTCGCCACCCATGCGGAAGAACGGCAGCACCGCAAGGAACGCCTGGTCGCTTCCTGCCGGGCGTTCGCCATGCATGGCTTCGACTACGGCTTTGCCGGTCATCTGACGGTGCGCGATCCGGAGTTTCCGGAGATGTACTGGACCAATCCGATGTGCGTGCATTTTTCCCAGGTCAAGGTGTCGAACCTGATCCTGGCCGACCACAAGGGCCGCGTGGTGGAAGGCCGCCATGCCATCAACCGGGCCGGCTTCGTGCTGCATGCGGCCGTCCATGAAGCGCATCCCGACATCATCTCGATGTGCCATGCGCATACGGTCTATGGCACCGCGTTTGCCGCGCTGGGTCGCCCGCTCGACCCGATTTCGCAGGATGCGGCGGCGTTTTTCGAAGACCATGTGGTCATCAGGGATGAAGCCGGCCAGGTCGCCGTGGAAGAGCAGGCCGGCTTGTCGGTGTGCGATTCGTTCAAGGGCGTCAAGGCGGCGATTCACCAGAATCACGGCTTGCTGACCGCCAGCCGGCACAGCATCGAAGCCGCTGCATTCTGGTTCATCGCGCTCGAGCGCTGCTGCAAGCAGCAACTGCTGATCGAAGCGACCGGCATCAAGCCGATCATGGTCCAGCCCGACCGCGCCCGCTACAGCCGCGAACACGTCGGCAGCGAATACATCGGCTGGCTGCATTTCCAGCCGATCTACGAGCAGATCGCGCAGACGCAGCCGGATATGTTCGACTGAGGTTTGACTGCGGTTCGCCTGAGGTTCGACGGCGGCCCGACAACGCCGGCCCGCCGCCGCCGGGATCGGGCCGGCTTGCGCACAATGTTCAAATTGACTCAAATCAATTACTAGTGTAATTTGAACTCTGTATTCAGAGTGCATAAAATAATAAACACCGGATACGGCGCCCTGGGCATCGGGCAATTTTGGAGCGACGTCGCAGTGGCATCGGGGTGGCATACATCAGGCGCGCCCGGACTCCCGTCGCGTGCGGGTTGAAAATACCGGCGGATTCCACCGCCTGTTCTGCAGCCGGCAACAGCACATCACAATTAAAACTACAGGAGGCAGCACAATGAAAATCACACGTCGAAATTTCATCAAGACGTCGGCCTCGCTGGGCGTGCTCGGCTTGACGGGCGCGCCATCGTTTGCGCAAACCCCGGTATTCAATTACAAGGTCGCCACCAACGTGCAGTCGTCGCACTCGATCTACATCCGGCTGACCGAGGCAAGCGAGCAGATCAGGAAAGAAACCGACGGCAAGGTCAACATCCGCATCTTTCCGAACGGTCAGCTCGGCTCCGACACCGACATGTTGAGCCAGGTACGCTCCGGCGGCATCGATTTCCTGACCACGCCGGGCGTGGTGCTGGCCAACCTGGTGCCGATGGCATCCCTGAACAGCGTCGGCTTCATCTTCCCGGACTATCCGTCGGTCTGGAAGGCGATGGATGGCGACCTGGGCGACTACATCCGCAGCTACATCACCAAGACCGGCCTGGTGGTCACCGACAAGATCTGGGACAACGGTTTCCGTCACATCACCTCGCAAAAGCCGATCAACTCGCCGGCCGACCTGGCCGGCATGAAGCTGCGGGTGCCGGTCAGTCCGCTGCTGCTGTCGCTGTTCAAGTCGCTCGGCGCGGCATCGACGCCGATCAATTTCAACGAGCTCTACAGCGCGCTGCAGACCAAGGTCGTCGAAGGCCAGGAAAATCCGCTCACCCTGATCAACAACTCCAAGCTCTACGAAGTGCAGAAGAACTGCGCCATGACCGGCCACACCTGGGACGGCTACTGGATGGTTGCCAACCGCCGCTCGATGGATGCCCTGCCGGCGCCGCTACGAACCATCGTCAACAAGAATCTGAATGCGGCTGCCCTCGCGCAGCGCGCCGACAGCGAAAAGCTCGCCGTGTCGCTGCAGACCGATCTGGCAGCCAAGGGCATGGTCTTCAACCGGCCGGACCTGGCGCCTTTCCGCAAGGCGCTGCAGGAAGCAAAGTTCTACCAGGAGTGGAAGGCCAAGTTCGGCGATCAGGCCTGGGCGCAGCTCGAAGCCGCCGTCGGCAAGTTGACCTGACCGGCATGCCGCGCCCGGCGCGGCATGCGTAGAAAGACACTGTCAGGAGCAGGACGGCGTCGCCTTGCGCGACACGCAGCTAAACACAAGAAGGCGATATGAACATCCTGGAAAACAGTCCTGCCGCCGCGCAGGCTCCCCTGGCGGGCGGCGCGACGCTCTCGCCCGGGCGCGCCATCCTCACGCACGTGGAGTCCTGGCTCGGCGCCATCGTCGAAGTCACCGCCGCGGTGCTGGTCGTGGTGGAAATCATCCTGCTTTTTGCCGGCATCGTTGCGCGCTACGTGCTGCACACGCCGCTGACCTGGTCGGACGAACTGACCTCGGTGCTGTTTCTCTGGCTGGCAATGCTCGGCTCCGTGGTGGCGCTGCGCCGCGGCGAGCACATGCGCATGACCACCTTCGTCAACGGCGCCACCCCGCAACGCCGCGCCTTCCTGGAAGCGTTTGCGATGGGCGCCACCGTCGTCTTTCTGCTCATGATTCTCAACCCCGCGCGCGAGTTCGTGCTCGATGAACGCGACATGATGATGCCCGGCATGGATATCTCCGCTGCCTGGCGTGCGGCCGCCATGCCGATCGGCGCGCTGCTGATGGTCGTCACGGCCGTCCTGCGTCTGTTGCTGGTGTCGCGCCTTGCCACGGCTGCGCGGGCCGTGCTGGCCATCATCGTCGTTGCCTGCGTGCTCCTCTTGGCAAAGCCGTACCTGCTCAACCTGGGTAATGCAAACCTGGTCATCTTCTTCGTCGGCATGATCTCGGTTTGTGTATTTCTGGGCGTGCCGATCGCCTTCGCCTTCGGTCTGGCGACCTTCAGCTATCTGGCAACGACGACCTCGACGCCGCTGGTGGTGCTGGTC
>JANXSS010000355.1 GCA_025356535.1 Herminiimonas sp. | reverse complement strand
CAAATCGGTTTCAAAAGGCGCAGGATCGCCGGACGCCCCGGACGCCCCGGATGCGCTGGCGGCTGCCGGCAGCGCCGACGGCTGCAGGCGCAGCAGCATGGCGTCGCCGTAACTGAAGAAGCGGTAGCGCGCCGCAATCGCATGGGCGTAGGCGGCGCGGATGGCGTCATAGCCGGCGAAGGCCGACACCAGCATCAGCAGCGTCGACTTCGGCAAGTGAAAGTTCGTCACCAGCCGCGTGACGGTGCGAAAACGATATCCCGGCGTGATGAACAGCCGGGTGTCGGCGCTGCCGGCGCGAAGCGTGCCGTCCTGCGAGGCCGATTCGAGCGCGCGCAGGCTGGTGGTGCCAACGGCCACGACCGCATGGCCGCCGGCCTGCGCCGCCTGCACCGCGTCCACCGTTTCCTGCGGCAGGGTGTACCACTCGCTGTGCATCTGATGCGCGCGCAGATCGTCGGTGCGCACCGGCTGGAAAGTGCCGGCGCCGACATGCAGGGTGACGAAGGCAAAGGCGATGCCGCGCGCCCGCAGCTGCGCCAGCAGCGCCGCATCGAAATGCAGCCCGGCAGTCGGTGCGGCGACCGCACCGGGCGTCTTCGCATACACGGTCTGGTAGCGGGTTTCGTCGAAGGCATCGGCCGCATGGTCGATGTAGGGCGGCAGCGGCAGACGGCCGTACCGTTCGATCAGGTCGAACACATCGGCGGCAAAAGTAAGCGTGAAGAATTCGCCGGCGCGCGCGCCGACGGCAACGTCGAAAGCGTCGGCCAGACGCAAGCGCGTGCCGGCGGCAGGCGACTTCGATGCCCGCACCTGCGCCAGCGCCGTGCGGGAGTCGAGCACGCGCTCGATCAGCACTTCGACGCGGCCACCGCTTTGCTTGGCCCCGAAGAAGCGCGCTTTCAATACCCGGGTGTCGTTGAACACCATTAGGTCGCCGGGCGCCAGCAGCCCGACCAGGTCGGCAAAAGCCCGGTCGGCCAGCGCGGCGCCGTCGACGTCGAGCAAGCGCGATGCACTTCGCTGCGGCAAGGGCGTTTGCGCAATCAATTCTTGTGGCAAATCAAAATTAAAGTCGGCTAACGTGTACATGGTGTGGCTGCAATCCTGTCGTTCACGTTCCGGTCGTACACTGACTGTGCATACAGTTTTCTGCATGCGCAGGCGCCCGACCCATTATCATTACAAAACCCGCTATTTTACCTTGCCGCATGCTGCGGCCTTGTAATGCCGGCGATGGCAACTTCCACCCTTTCCATGCCCGTATCGAAAAAACCGCTTGCCGCCCAACTTGATGCCGTTGCTTCTGCTGCCGGAGGCGCCGGCGGCATCGGTTCTGCTGCTGCCGGTGCGGCGGTTGCCGCCGGCACCGACAAGCTCTGCGACAAGCTGGCGCGCCTCGGGCTGCGCACCGACATGGACCTGGCGCTGCACCTGCCGATGCGCTACGAGGACGAGACCGAGATCGTGCCGATTGCCGAGGCGACCTTCATGTTCGGCCGGCCGGCGCAGGTCGAAGGCGTGGTCACGGCCTGCACGGTGCAGTTCCGGCCGCGCCGCCAGCTCGTCGTCACCCTGGCCGACGACTCCGGCGTGCTGGTGATGCGCTTCCTGAATTTCTACGGCAGCCAGACCCGCCAGCTGGCCGAAGGCACCCGGGTGCGCGCCCGCGCCGAAGTGCGCCAGGGCTTCCTCGGCGCCGAGATGGTCCATCCGGCCTACAAGGTGGTGCTCGAAGGCGCGCCGCTGCCAAGTGTCCTGACACCGGTCTATCCGGCCGGCGAAGGCCTGTCGCAAACGATCCTGCGCCGCGCCATCGTCGACGCCATGAAGCGGGTCGACTGGACCGATACCTTGTCCAGCGCGGTGCGCGAGCGCTTGCAGTTGTGGCCGTTCGAAGAGGCCGTGCGCCTGTTGCACAACCCGCCGCCCGACATCGACGAAGCAGCCCTGATGGAGCGCTCGCATCCGGCCTGGACCCGCATGAAGTTCGACGAACTGCTGGCGCAGCAGCTGTCGTTGAAGCGCGCCCAGCTGGCACGGCGGGCCAAGGGCGCAGCCGCCTTGCCGAAGGTCGGCCGCCTGTCGAAGGCGTTCCTGGCGACGCTGCCGTTCCGGCTGACCTCGGCGCAGAAACGCGTGGTCGAGGAAGTGCGTGCCGACCTGATCCAGACCTATCCGATGCAGCGCCTGCTGCAGGGCGATGTGGGCAGCGGCAAGACCGTGGTGGCGGCGCTGGCGGCGACGCAGGCAATCGACAGCGGCTTCCAGGCGGTGCTGATGGCGCCGACCGAAATCCTGGCCGACCAGCATTTCCGCAAGATCGCCGGCTGGATGGCGCCCCTGGGCGTGCAGGTGGTGTGGCTGACCGGCAGCCTGAAGAAAAAGGAAAAGGCCGAAGCGCAGGCACTGATCGAATCGGGCGCGGCGCAACTGGTCATCGGCACCCATGCGCTGATCCAGGAAGCGGTGCAGTTCGCCCGCCTGGGCCTGGTGATCGTCGACGAGCAGCATCGCTTCGGCGTCGGCCAGCGCCTGGCCCTGCGCAACAAGGGCCTGACCGACGCGGTGGCAACCGATGGCGCCGTCACCGTGCCGCATCAGCTGATGATGTCGGCCACTCCAATTCCGCGCACGCTTGCCATGACCTATTACGCCGACCTGGAAGTGTCGGTGATCGACAAGCTGCCGCCCGGTCGCACGCCGGTTGTCACCCGCGTGATCGATCAGATGCGGCGCGATGAAGTCATCGACCGGGTGCATGCGGCAGCGCTCGAAGGACGCCAGGTCTACTGGGTATGCCCGTTGATCGAGGAATCCGAAGCGCTGCAGCTGCAGACCGCCACCGACACGCATGCAACGCTGGTGGCTG
>JANXSS010000326.1 GCA_025356535.1 Herminiimonas sp. | reverse complement strand
GCCTGAAGCTGAACTATCCGGAAGCGGTGGCCTTCATCAGCGCGGCCATCATGGAAGGCGCACGCGACGGCCGCACGGTGGCGCAGCTGATGTCGGATGGCACGAAAATTCTTTCCCGCGCCGACGTCATGGAGGGCATCGCCGAAATGATCCCCGACATACAGATCGAAGCGACCTTCCTGGACGGCACCAAGCTCGTCACCGTCCATCATCCGATTCCCTGAGCAGCGAGATAAAAATGATTCCAGGCGAAATGCTGATCGAGCCGGGCGAGATCGAAATGAATGCCGGACGCGCAACCGCCTGCGCGACGGTTGCCAACAGCGGCGACCGGCCGATCCAGGTCGGCTCCCATTTTCATTTTTTTGAGGTCAATCCGGCGCTGCGCTTCGACCGGGCGGCGGCCTACGGCATGCGGCTCGACATTGCCGCCGGCACCGCCGTGCGCTTCGAGCCGGGGCAGGAACGCAGCGTGACGCTGGTGGCGCTCGCCGGCGACCGGATCGTGTACGGCTTCAACGGTGCGGTGATGGGGCCGCTGGACAAACCGCCGCAGGCAGCCGGAGAAAAGCCATGAGCCGCATCTCCCGCACGGCCTACGCCGAAATGTTCGGCCCGACCACCGGCGACCGCATGCGCCTGGCCGACACCGAGCTGTTCATCGAGATCGAGCACGACTTCGCCACCTACGGCGAGGAAGTCAAGTTCGGCGGCGGCAAGGTGATCCGCGACGGCATGGGCCAGTCGCAGCGCAATCACCGCGACGTCATGGATACGATCATCACCAACGCCATCGTCATCGACCACTGGGGCATCGTCAAGGCCGACATCGGCATCAAGAATGGCTGCATCGCCGGCATCGGCAAGGCGGGCAATCCGGACATACAGCCGAACGTCACCATGGCAATTGGCGGCGCAACAGAGATCATCGCCGGCGAAGGCATGATCGTCACCGCCGGCGGCGTCGACGCGCACATCCACTTCATCTGCCCGCAACAGATCGAGGAAGCGCTCATGTCGGGCATCACCACCATGCTCGGCGGCGGCACCGGCCCGGCGGTCGGAACCGCTGCCACGACCTGCACGCCCGGCCCCTGGCACCTGCATTCGATGCTGTCGGCCGCCGACGCCTTTCCGATGAACCTGGGCTTCTACGGCAAGGGCAACGTCAGCCTGCCGGTGCCGCTGGAAGAACAGGTGCGCGCCGGCGCCATCGGCCTGAAACTCCATGAAGACTGGGGCTCGACGCCGGCGGCAATCGACAATTGCCTGAACGTTGCCGACCGCATGGACGTGCAGGTGGCGATCCACACCGATACCCTCAACGAAGCCGGTTTTCTGGAACACACGCTGGCCGCCTTCAAGGACCGCACCATCCACACCTTTCATACCGAAGGCGCCGGCGGCGGCCATGCGCCGGACATCATCGCAGCGGTGGGCCAGTCCAACGTGCTGCCGTCGTCGACCAATCCGACCCGGCCCTATACCGTCAACACGCTCGACGAACATCTCGACCTGCTGATGGTCTGCCATCACCTGGACGCAGCCATTGCGGAAGACATCGCCTTTGCCGAATCGCGCATCCGGCGCGAGACGATTGCCGCCGAGGACATCCTGCACGACCTGGGCGCCATCAGCATGATGTCGTCGGATTCGCAGGCGATGGGCAGGGTCGGCGAAGTCATCCTGCGCACCTGGCAGAGCGCCCACAAGATGAAGCTGCAGCGCGGCTGGCTGGCGCCCGACGCCGGCGTGGTGGCGGACGCGGTCGGCGGGCTGCGCAATGCACAGGCCGATGCGCGCAACGACAACTTCCGCGTCAAGCGCTATATCGCAAAATACACCATCAACCCGGCCATCACGCATGGCATCTCGCATGTGGTCGGCTCGGTCGAGATCGGCAAGATCGCCGACCTGGTGCTGTGGAAACCGGCATTCTTCGGCGTCAAGCCGTCGATGATCCTCAAAAGCGGCATGATCGCCGCGGCGCAAATGGGCGACCCGAATGCATCGATACCGACGCCGCAGCCGGTGCACTATCGCATGATGTTCGGCGCCTACGGCGGCGGCCTGAAGACCTCGCTGACGTTCGTGTCGCAGGCGGCAATCGACGCCGGCTTGGCAGATGTGCTGAAGCTGAACAAGTCGCTGGTGGCGGTGCGCAACATGCGCGAGCTGCGCAAGTCCGACATGATCAACAACAGCGCCACGCCGAAGATGGAAGTCGATGCCGAAACCTATGAAGTGCGGGCCGACGGCAAGCTGCTGGTGTGCGAACCGGCGACGATCCTGCCGCTGGCGCAGCGCTATTTCCTGTTTTAAGACCGTTTGAAAACGAGCTGCCGATGCTGACACTGAATACCAAAATTGCGAGCGCCGCATCGATCGACGGCGAACTGCTGCTGCCCTTCGCCCTGCGCGAAAAAAGCCGCCAGCGCGCCCGCCTGCGCTCGGGCGAGGAAGTCGCCGTCTTCACGGTTCGCGGCACCGTGCTGCGCCACGGCGACCTGATCGAGGGCAGCGAGGAAGACGGCAGCCGGCGCGTCATCCGCATCGTCGCCGCCGAGGAAGACACCTCGTGCATCCGCTGCGGCTCCAGTGAGGCGCTATTGCGCTGCGCCTTCCATCTCGGCAATCGCCACACCCAGGCGCAGGTCGGCAGCGACGCCGCCGGCGCCTTCCTGCGCATCCGGCGCGACCCGGTCCTGGCCGACATGCTGACCGGACTGGGCGCGTCCGTCACCGATGAAACGGCGCCCTTCGAGCCCGAGTCCGGCGCCTACGGCGGCGGCCATCATGCGCATGGCGACGGTCACGGTCATGGCGGCACGCTGCTGGCGCCGGTGCCGCTGCGCCAGAAGATCCACCGGCCCTCCGACCCGGCGGCATAGGCCGATGCGCATACCGGCCAGCCCCGCCGCTCTGCTGCACCTGCTGCAACTGGCCAGCCCGTCGCTGCCGATCGGCGGCTACAGCTATTCGCAGGGCCTGGAGGCGGCGATGGAAAAGGGCCTGGTGCGCGATGAAGCAAGCGCCCGTGAATGGCTGGTGGCGACGCTGCAGGAAGTGGTGGTCCGCTTCGACGCGCCGCTCCTGTGGCGCCTGCTGCAAGCCTGGTCGATCTGCGACAGCGACGCCATCGACCACTGGACGGCAGTGGCGCTGGCCGGGCGCGACACGGCGGAGTTTCGCGCCGAGACGGTACAGATGGGCTATTCGCTGGCACGCCTGACGACCGACCTCGGCATTGCCGACGCAAGGCGGCAAGCGATCCTGTCGGCGCTGCCGGAGGTGCCGCTGCACTGCGCGCTGGCCTGCGCAGCCGTGGCGCTCGGCATTCCGAACGAGGCTGCATTGCTGGGCATGCTGTTTTCCTGGGCAGAAAACCAGGTCCTGGTCTGCGTGAAATCAGTGCCGCTCGGCCAGGTCGCAGGCCAGCGCCTGCTGCTGTCGCTCCATCCCGCATTGGGAGCCGCAGCACTGACGGCTACAACCTTAGAGGACGACAACCTGGGCAACTGGACGCCTGGCCTGTCCCTGCTGTCGATACAACATGAAACCCAGTACAGCCGCCTGTACCGATCGTGAAACGCAAAACCAGAACCGACAAAGGCATTCGGACGCCAATTCCGACCGACGGCGCACAGACCGCCGCATCCCAGGATCCAGCCGGACGATCAACCACAACCGAAAAAGGCATCGGTGTCAGCGTCATTTTTCGCAACGCCCCACCGCGAAATGTGACGCTGACCCCGATCCCGGCCCACGGAACACGGACCGCCGTATCCGCAACGCACCGACAAACATCGCAACAGAAAGCCCCGAAACCATGAACCAGCCCGCCTGCGCAACGCTCCCCCCACCCAACCCCCTGCGCGTGGGCATCGGCGGCCCGGTCGGCTCCGGCAAGACCGCCCTGTGCGAACTGCTCTGCAAGGGCATGCGCGACACTTATGAGATGGCGGTGATCACCAACGACATCTACACCCGCGAAGACATGGAGATCCTGCTGCGCGCCGACGCCCTGCCGGCCGCCCGCCTGATGGGCGTGGAAACCGGCGGCTGTCCGCACACGGCGATCCGCGAAGACGCCTCGATCAACCTCGAAGCGATCGCCCGGATGAGCGCGGACTTCCCGCAACTCGACCTGATCCTCATCGAGTCCGGCGGCGACAACCTGGCGGCCACCTTCAGCCCCGAACTGTCCGACCTGACGCTGTATGTCATAGATGTGGCCGGCGGCGAAAAGATACCGCGCAAGGGCGGCCCCGGCATCACCCGCTCGGACCTGCTGATCATCAACAAGACCGACCTTGCGCCCTATGTGGGCGCCAACCTGGACGTGATGGCAGCCGACGCAAAACGCATGCGCGGCGAGCGGCCGTTTTTGTTCACCAACCTGCGCAGCGGCGATGGCGTGGCGCAGGTGATCGACTTCATCCGCCGCGAAGGCCTGCTCGACCATGTCAATCCGCGCGGCGGCAGCAAACCCGCCTGAGGCCGCACTACAGATCGGTGTATTCCGCACCCATCGCATCGAGTTCGGCCAGCAGCCGCGCAAAACCGGCCTTGGCCTGCTCCGGCTCGCCCTTGACGCCCAGCTCGATGTGCCGGCGCGTTGTGGCGTCGCCGACGCTGGGCAGGCTGAATACCTTGGCCTGCGGGTAAGCCGCCTCGATGCGCTCCATCAGCGGCGTTAAGGTCGATTCGGCAATTTCGTAGACCAGCACCGATTGCTCGAACCAGGCGGTCTGGTGAAACAGGTGCGCATGGCGGCTCTCCAGCACCGCCTCGATCATTGGCCAGGCCATCACCGGAAAACCCGGCACGAAATGCAGCATGCCGCCGCCCGCGCCCTTGATGGAAAAACCGGGAATCCTGTTATAGGGATTGTCGATGATCTCTGCGCCTTCGGGAAATTCGCCCATTTTCAGCCGGTGCAGGTTGTCGGCGGTATCGAGATCGACGCTCTCGCCTTTTTCACGGGCGATTTCCTGCATGCGTTCGCGGATGCGCAGGCGGGCATCCGGATGCAGCACCACCGGCACGCCCAGCGCGGCAGCGGCGCACTGGCGGGTATGGTCGTCGGGCGTGGCGCCGATGCCGCCGCAGGAAAAGACGATGTCGTCGGTGGCCAGCGCCTGGCGCAGCGCATTGGTGATGCGCGCCGGATCGTCGCCCAGGTAATTCACCCAGGCCAGTTGCAGGCCGCGTGCGGCGAAGATCTCCAGTACCTTGGCAAAATGCTTGTCCTCGCGTTTGCCGGAGAGGATCTCGTCGCCGATGATGATCAGACCGAATGCCATGTTTTGCCCGTGTTGTCGATGACGTTGGAAAAAGCCGGTGCCGGCCCGGCAGCGTTCGCCGCATCGCCTGCGCGCTGCCGCGCCAGCGCGGCCAGGCAGTAGTGCTCGAACCAGAGACCGGTGAAGACGAACACCAGCACGTACAGCCAGATCGCACCGCCGGCCAGGATCGGAAAGAAGATCACCGACAGCGCGCCGCCAAGCCAGAGCAACGTCGGCGCCGCACCCATGGCGCCGGTGATGGCGCCGATGGCCAGCAGCGGCCAGCGGTGCCGGCGCATCAGGCGGCGCCATTCGTCGCGGTCGGCATGTTCGGCCAGCGCGTCGTAGGCCATGACCCGGTAGGTCAGCCAGCCCCACAGCGCCGGCTGGATCAGGAAAGTAAATGGCGGCACGACCGACAGCGGCAGCGTGACGATCCACAGAAACAGGAACACGATGAACGACCACAGCGAGATGCCCAGCGTGCCCCACAGGCTGCCGCCGCGGCGACGCTCCAGTTCCGGATAACGGCGGGTCGCGACATGGCCGATGATTGCCGGCATGGCCAGCGTGCCGACAAAAATGAGGGCCGTCAGAATCATCAGCGGCAGCAGCACCCACATTGCCAGCAGCGGCACGATCACGGTCTTGATGGCGCCCAGGCCCAGCCACGACAGCACGCCGCCGGCGACCTGGAAGCCGTCGTGCTCCATGAAAAAGCCCTGCGTCCAGTCGATCAGCGGCTGCAGGCCGAGCCACAGCGCCACGCCCCACACCAGCACCGAGAGGAAGAACGGCACCAGCGTCAAAAGCAGCATGCGCCCGTGCAGTTGCGACAGCACGGCCCGGAAAAAGGCGACGACGACGTCGCGCATCAGGCCGATGGCCTTCGGGCGAACTCGACCATGCGCTTGATGCCCAGCCATTGCTGCGACCAGAAACCGCGGCCGTAGTCGCGCGCGGCGCCATGCGGGCCGGCGAGCTGGTCGCGCACGCCGGTGGCCTCGAAGGTTCGGCTGAAATCTGCCGTGCGAAAGACGATGTCCCAGACCGGGAACAGCACGGCGAAGTTGTGGCCGCCGAGCGTGCCACGGCCGTTGGTCTCATGCCCGATGCCGATCGCATGATGCAGGCGATGAAAGCGCGGCGACACCAGCAGCCGCTCGCCGACCGCGCCGAAGTGCAGCCGCACGTTGGCATGCTGCAGGCTTTGCAGCATGCGCGAAGCCACCACGAGCAGGATGTACTGGCCGGGCTGGACACCGATTGCCAGCGCGATGCAGCCCATGTAGATGTCGCGCAAAAAATCATCCAGCAGATGATTGCGGTTGTCGCTCCACAGGTTCATGTTCTGCTGGCTGTGGTGCAGGCTGTGCAGGCCCCACCACCAGTGAAATTGATGAGTGGCGCGGTGATACCAGTAATCGAAGAAGTCCAGCACCACCAGGTAGATCAGGAAACCGCCGACCGGATGCAGCGCCGCATCCGGCCACAGGCTCTCCAGGTTGAAAGGCGGTATGCCTTCCATGTGCAGCAATGCCGTGACGTGGTCGAGTACCGGGTCGAGGATGAAGAAGATCAGCACCGTGAAGGCGCCGAGGCGGTGCAGCACCGTGTAGAGAAAATCGTTCCAGCGGGCGCGGGAGTCCGTGATCGCATGCACCGGCAGCAGTGCCTCGAGCGGGCGCAGGATCGCATACAGCAGCAGCAGCTCCAGCACGCCGATCATGAACCACTCGGTGCCGTTGAATGCCGCTTCGGCGAATTCGCCCAGGCCGAGCGCAAAGACCGCCGGCTGCACCAGCGTTTCGAACAGCCAGCCTTGCACCTGGGCGAACTGATCGGTCAGTGCGGCGATAATGGATGAAAAGGTCATGCGGTTGGATTCAGGTTGGCGTTTCAGTGACGGTTGGCATGCGGCTGCTCGAATTTTGCCCGATATTCGGGATGTTCGCGCAGGGTTGCAAAACACAAGCCGCGCGCCTGCAGGCCGGCGATCAACGGCTCCAGCACCGCCGGCGCCCACGGGTCATGGCGCGACCAGATGCCGAGGTGGGCGATGAAGATGTCGCCATCCTTGAGATTGTCCAGTGCGCGCTTGAGCAAGGCCGCATTCGATACCTTCTCGCTCGACAGTTCGTCGCCGGAATAACCGGCCGCAGCCCACGCCACGTGCGCGTAACCGCAAGCCGCGCCGGCAGCTTTCAGGTTCGGCGTCAGGCGCCCGCCGGGCGCGCGCCAGAGCGGATCGAGCCTGTGCCCGGTCAGCTGCAGGAAGCGCTGGTCGACCCGGCGCAATTCGTCGCAATACTGTTGCGGCGTCCAGGTCAGGAGCTTGCCGGCATTCTCGCCGAACTGCGGCCTGACCACGATCCTGCCATCGGGCAGGTCGCGCTGCACGTACACATGGTCGAAGGTGTGGCTGCCGAACGCATGGCCTTCCGCCGCCCGCGCCTTCCAGAAGGCACCCCAGGATGGATCGAGCGAATAGTCGCCGTTGACGGTCTTTTCGCTGGCCAGGAAAAAACTCGCCCGAATGGCATGCCGCTTCAAAGTCTGCGCGATGAACTCGGCCTGCGACTGGCTGCCGGTGTCGAAGGTCAGATAGATCGTGCCCTTGCAGATTGCCGGACGCTCCGGGGCGGGTGCGGCCGCCGCGCCGGCAAGCGTCGAAAGTGCCAGCAGCGCCAGCGGGAATTTCAACCGCGACATCCGCAGCCTTGGCGCAGGCGCTGCCGGCTGCCGGCCTGCGCTGCGCTCGAGTTCCTGCAGTTCAGAGGCGGGCTGCATTGTTGATGAAGTAGACGCCATGCGGCGAGCGCCCGACCGGAATCAGCTTGATCACCTTGCGCGAAGCGATGTCGATGACCGCCACCTTCTTTATCCAGCGCAGCGTGACCCACAGCGTCTTGCCGTCTTCCGTCAGTTCCATGCAGTCCGGCCCGCCCGGCACCTTGATGGTGCCGATGTTTTCCAGCGTCTGCTGGTCGATGATGTTGATGGTGTTGGCAATCCGGTTCGAGACGAAGGTGCGCCGCTTGTCGCCAAGCGAGCGGAAATTATGCGCGCCCTCGCCGGCCTTGATCTTCTTGACGGTCTTGCGCGCGCGCCAGTCGATGACTTCGACATAATCGCTGCCCATGATGCCGACCAGCAGGTACTTGTCGTCCGGCGTCATGGCGATGCCTGCCGGCAGGTTGCCCACCGGGATGGTCCACTTCACCGTCTGTGTCGCCAGGTCGACGGCGCTGATTTCGTTGCTGCCCTGCTGGGTGATGAAGGCTGTCGTGCTGTCGGCGGAAAAGGCCATGTGGCTGGGCATCTTCGGCAGCGGCAGGCGCTTGGCAAGCTTCAGGTCGGTGCCGTCGTAGCGATAGATGTCGATGCGGTCCAGGCGCAGGGCATTGGCGATGAACCATTTCTGGTCCGGCGAAAAACCGATCTGGTACGGGTCGATGATGTCCTTGATGCGGCGCTGTATGTCGCCGGTCTTCGGATCGAGGAAAATCAGCTCGTTGCCGGTGGCGCTGGCGACGATGAGCGACTTGTTGTCGGGCGTTGCCATCAGGTGATGCGGCTCCTTGCCGACCGGCACCGAGCGAATTTCGGTATAGGTCGCCTGGTCGAGCAGGCTGATGGTGGCGTCGCCCGAGTTGAGCACCACGACCACGTTGGCTTGCGCCAGGTGCGGCGCCAGCATGCCGGTGCAGGCCGCCAGCATCAGCAGGCCGGCAGGCCCTGCGCAAGCGACGCGCCGGCCGAAGTCATGCAAACGGGAAGCTGCGCGCGCGGCAGCGGCGCCGTTATTGACAAAATGACTAGACATGAATTCCGTTCGTGATATGCCTTGCACACAGCATGCGCGCAGGCTGACAGTGACGACTTATTTTACCGCGCGTGCGACGGATGCACCGCTCTTATTGCCTTGATAAAACATCAAGCAGGCCGCATGCACCGGCATCCGGCTGACGACCTTCCGCACGCGTGACATCGGAGTGTTGCCACACGAAAAAGTGCCGCGGCCCTGCTACAATCATGCGCAATCAACCGCTCATATAAAAGGAACATCATGGCAACCGTAATGACTGCAACCGGCCTCGAATACGAAGACAAGATCGTCGGTGAAGGCGCCGAAGCGAAAGCCGGCGACCACGTCTCCGTGCATTACACCGGCTGGCTGCGCAATGCCGACGGCAGCGCCGGCAAGAAATTCGATTCCAGCAAGGACCGCGGCGATCCTTTCGAGTTCCCGCTGGGCGCCGGTCATGTGATCAAGGGCTGGGACCAGGGCGTGCAGGGCATGAAGGTCGGCGGCGCACGTACGCTGATCATACCGGCAGCGCTTGGCTACGGTGCGCGCGGCGCCGGCGGCGCGATTCCGCCGAATGCGACGCTGATATTCGATGTGGAACTGCTGGCGGTCTGATCTCGTCCGTCGACCTATTGATCACCGGAGCGCACATGTCCCTGCAGACCGCATTCGACGCCGCGCAGGCAGCGTCGAAGAATCTTCCGGAGCGTCCTGACAACCTGACGCTGCTGGAACTCTACGCATTGTTCAAGCAGGCAACCGCCGGCGACGTCAGCGGCGAGCGGCCTGGTTTCACCGACATGGTGGGCCGGGCGAAATTCGATGCCTGGAACGGCGTCAAGGGCCTGTCGAAAGAGGCGGCAATGCAGCAATACATCGACCTGATCGCCGGCCTGCAGGAGTAAAGGCCGGCGCGGGTTCAGGTGTGGCAGCGCGCTTCAGGCCCCCGGGCGCGATGCAAAAACCTTGGTCATGTTTTCGCTGACCTTTTCCTCGATCTGGGCGGCAAAGGCCTTGAGCATGAAGCCCAGCGTGATGTCGAGCTGCGCCTCCTGGCCCTGCAGCACCAGGGTGCCGGAGACGCCGCTGCGCTTGAAGCTGAGCACGTCCCCCTCCCAGGCGCAGGCCATCTCGAATTCACTGGTCATTTCGTCGGCCACCTTTTCAGCGGCGGCACGGGCTTTGCCAGTGCTGAGCTGGTGCGTCTGGCGAATGCTGATGTCGGCCACCTCAGGCACCTTGCCGCAGGGTCAGGTCGACCGCCGCATTGAGCAGATTCGGCGGCACGGCACCCGACAAGGCGGCAATCAGGTTGGCCGCCGCACAGTTGGCCATCGCGCGTCGCGTCGCCTCGCTGGCGCTGCCGATGTGGGGCGTGAGCACGACGTTCGACAGGCTCAGGAAAGCGGGATTCAAGGCCGGTTCGTTTTCGAACACGTCCAGGCCGGCGCCGGCGATGCGGTGCGCGCGCAAGGCGTCGATCAGCGCGGCATCGTCGACGATGCCGCCGCGGGCGATGTTGACCAGGATTGCCGTCGGCTTCATCAGCGCCAGCTCGGCGCCAGCAATGGTGTGATGCGACTGCGCCGAATACGGCAGCACCAGCATCACATGGTCGGCCGTCTTCAGCAGTTCGTCCTTGCCCACATAACGGGCATTGTTCGCATGCGCTTCCTGCTGCGGCGTCAGGCGCGAACGGTTGTGATAGATCACCTGCATGTCGAAGCCCATCGAGCGGCGCGCGATTGCCTGGCCGATGCGACCCATGCCGATGATGCCCAGGGTCGAGCCGTGAATGTCGGCGCCCAGCAGGCCGTCATAGGTCCATTTCTTCCAGTTGCCGGCGCGCAGCCAGTGCTCCGACTCGGTGATGCGGCGGGCTGCCGCCATCAGCAATGCCCAGGCCATGTCGGCCGTGGTCTGGTTGAGCACGTCCGGCGTGTTGGTCACCATCACGCCGGCGGCCGTGGCTGCATCGACATCGATGTTGTTGTAGCCCACTGCCATGTTGCAGATGGCTTTCAAGCGCGGCGCGGCGGCAATTGTCTCTGCCGTCATGCGCTCGCTGCCGGTGATGAACACGCCGTCCTTGTCGCGGATTTTTTCGGCAAGCTCGGCGGCGCTGTAGATGCGGTCCTCCTGGTTCGATTCCACCTCAAAGGTTGCGGCGAGCCGTTCGATCACGTCCGGAAATACGGCGCGGGCTATCAGGATTTTTGGACGCATGGTCTTGGCTCACTTATCGGTAAAAGAGCTGGTGTGGGAATGGCGGTAAGGGTTGCGGGAGGGATTGCGGGAACCATCGGTGTCCGGCGGCGGCGGCTGCACGCTGCCGGAAGCATGCGACGCCTTGAAACCGAGGCCGCCCTGCATTTTAAGGCCTGAGCCGGCATCGCGTCGATCCGGCGCCGCCTGCCCAGGCCGTTGCAGTGGCGGCGGATGCCAGCCAAGCAGCAGCAGCATGACGGCAAAGCCGACCGGATAGGCCAGCGCCACGTGCCAGCCATGGCGCAGCCACTGTCGCACCGATTTTGCCTGCGGATAGCGGTTGGCAACGGCCACGCCGGCAGACGAGCCGAACCACAACATCGAGCCGCCGAAGCCGACCGCATACGCCAGCATGCCCCAGTCGTAACCACCCTGCTTCAGGGCCAGCGCCGTCAGGGGAATGTTGTCCAGCAGCGCAGACAGGTAGCCCACTGCCAGCGTGTTCTGCCAGGATGCCGGCGGCAGCTGCCTGACCGGCATCATCGAAGCGCACCAGACCAGCGCCAGCAGGAAGATCGCGCCTTGCAGCGCATTCGGCAGTTCGGCCCAGTCGGGCCGGCGCCATGGCGCCGTCAGCAGGATGCCGGCCCAGAGCGCAGCGGCGAGAAACGGGAAGGCGTCCACATGCTGGCGGTAATACAGGTTCGCCAGCAGGTTGGTCAGCAGCACCAGCAACAGGATAGCGGCGACGATTGCCAGGCGCGGTGTATCCAGGCGCAGCCCCGCCGGTGCCTCGGCGGCAAGCGGTGAAAAGGCCTGCTGCTGGCGCGACGCCGGAATCGCCGTCACCAGCAGGGCCACGCCGGCGGCCACATAGCCGGGTAGCACCTGCAGCGGCCCGACGCCGGCAATCCACATCATGGTGGTGGTGGTGTCGCCCAGCACGCTGCCGACGCCACCGGCATTTGCACAGGCCACCAGCGAAGCCAGGAAACCGACATGGATGCGACCGCGAAAGATGACCCGGGCAATCGCCGCGCCGATGACTGCTGCCGCAATGTTGTCGAGCACCGAGGACAGCACGAAGACCGCCACCAGCAGCAGGAAGGCGCCAGGTGCGCCATCGGGCAGGTACTGCGGCAGCAGTTCGGGCAGCGCGCTTTTCTCGACATGCCGTGCCAGCAAGGCAAAGCCCAGCAGCAGGCCCAGCAGATTTGCCAGCAATACCCATTCGTGGGCCGCGTGGGCGAGCAGCCCGCCGCCGCCTGGCCCTTCGGCAAACGGCGACAACGCCAGCTTGTAGGTCGTGATGACGGCTGCCCCGGCCAGCGCCATGACGGTGGTGTTCCAGTGCAGTAAAGCCACCGCCAGCAGCAGCACGCCGAACAGAAAAAATTCAATCGGCAGGCCGCCCACCACCGGCCCCGAAAAAACCGTCATCGCATCGCCGCTGCCGGCCGCTGTGTCCTGACCCAGGCGTCCGGCGGCAGGTAGGCGCGGCCGTCCGCATAGTGCCAGTCGCGCATCTGCACGTGGCCGTCACGATAGTCGAGGCGGCCGACCCAGGTGCCCATCGTCGATTGCTGATCGATCGCCCGGAAGCCGATGGTGCCCACCGGTGTCGGCAACTGCAGGTTGCGCAGCGCGGCCACCAGCTTTTCGGACTCGGCCGTGCCGGCAGCCTTGACGGCAGCAGCGACCGTCTGGATCAGCATGTAGCCCACCAGCGAGCCGAGCCGTGGTGCGACATGGTAGCGGGCCTGGTAACTGGCAATGAAGCGGGACTGCTCGGCCGTGCGCATCTGATCGACCGGATAGCCGCTGACCAGCCAGCCACGGCCGGCGCCGTCGCTGAAGGCTTCCAGATTCTCCGGTTCACCGGCCAGCATCGACACCACCGAGACGTCATCGAAGAGCCGCTCGCGCTGGCCTTCGCGCACGAAGCCGGCAAGGTCGGCGCCGAAGACGGCATTGAAGATCGCCTGCGGCCGGGCCTTGCGCAACGCCGCGACGGTCGAAGGCGCGTCGAGCTTGCCCAGCGCCGGCCATTGTTCGGCCACGAACTGCACGTCGGGGCGACGCGCCTTCAACAGCTGCTTGAAGCTGGCGACCGCGCTTTGGCCGTATTCATAATTCGGCGCGACGGTTGCCCAGCGCACGGCGGGTAACCTGGCAGCTTCCTCGACCAGCATCGCCGCCTGCATGAAGGTCGACGGCCGCAACCGGAAGGTGTAGCGGTTGCCCTTGTCCCAGACCAGGGCGTCGGTCAGCGGCTCGCTGGCCACGTACAGGCGCTTGTTCTTGCTGGCGTAGTCGGCCAGGGCCAGGCCCACATTGGACAGATAGCCACCGGCCAGCACATCTACCTGTTCGCTGGTGGACAGCTCGATGGCATGGCGAATCGCCTCTTCCGGCTTGCCCCCATCGTCCCGAGAAACCACTTCGACCGGACGGCCCAGCAGGCCGCCCGTCGCATTCACTTCTTCCAGCGCCAGCTGCCAGCCCTGGCGATAGGGCACGGTGAACAGCGGAATGCTGGAATAGCTGTTGATCTCGCCGATCTTGATGGGTTTGGTTTGCGCCAAGGCGCAAGCGGATGCGGCCAGGGCC
>JANXSS010000307.1 GCA_025356535.1 Herminiimonas sp. | reverse complement strand
TATCTACACACAATGGTGCGCGTCACCGATCTCGAAGCTTCCCTTGCCTTTTATCGTGATGCGCTCGGCCTCGAAGTCGTGCGTCAACGCGAATATCCGAAAGGACGCTTTACGCTCGCTTATCTGGCAGCTCCAGGCGATTCGGATGCGCAGGTCGAGCTGACGTACAACTGGGATCCGGAGACATACACAGGGGGCCGCAACTTCGGTCACCTGGCCTACCGGGTGGAAAACATCTATGCCCTGTGCCAGCATCTCATGGACAAGGGCGTGACAATCAATCGACCGCCGCGCGACGGTCACATGGCGTTCGTGCGTTCACCTGACGGCATTTCGGTGGAGTTGCTGCAAGCCGATGCGCCTCTGGCGCCGCAGGAACCGTGGGCCTCGATGGCCAACATCGGCAGCTGGTAGACGACTGCTTCAGAATACCGGCAGGCTTTCCGGCGCATGATTGCGCAGGGCTTTTCTGGCGGTCTCGAATTCCGGGAACACCGACTGCACCGTTGCCCAGAAGCGCGGGCCGTGGTTCATCTCGCGCAGGTGCGAGAGTTCATGGGCAATCACGTAATCGACCAGCGGCAGGGCGAAATGCACCAGCCGCCAGTTCAGCCGGATCCTGCCGTCGGCCGTGCAGGAGCCCCACTGCGTGGTCGCCGACGACAGTGCGAAGGCGCGGTAGCTGACATCGAGCTTTGCGGCGTACAGCGGCAGGCGGGCGGCGAACAGGATCTTCGCCTGTGCCTGCAGCCAGGCCTGCACCCGGTCCTTCAGGCGCTCTTCTGCGGCACCCGCCGGCAGGCAAACGGTGAGCGTGCCTGCACCCGCATCGAAGACGATGCCCTCGCTGGCTTCGGCGCAGACGCGCAGCGTCAGGTCGCCGCCCAGGTACGGCACCCGGGCGCCGTCGCGCCACTGCAACTGCGGCGTCACGCGCCGCTCGGCGCGCTCGCGATGCTCGTGCAGCTTGGCCAGGATCCAGCGTTGCTTTTCCCGGATCGCATTCTCGATTTCACCGATGCCCACCCATTTCGGCGCGGTGATGCGCAAGCCCTCGTCGTCGATCATGAAGCCGATGGTGCGTCGCGTGGAGCGGCGCAGCCGGTAACAGAGCTGGTGCTGGCCAAGCAGCAACCGGCGCTGGCCGGGGATGGCTGGCGCGCGTTCCGCGGGCGACGGTGATTGCAACGGCGCCCTTGCAGCCGGTCCCGCCATGACGACGCCCGCGACCGGCGGCAGCGCTACCTCGGGGGCATCATGGGATGCGTCGGAAAACAGCTCCAGCTGCATCGCGCCGGTGTCTGCGCCGGCCTTCGGTCGCGCCAAAGGTGGCGGTTTCGCAGCAGGCGGCGTCTGTTTGCGCAGCAGCTTCAAGGGCGTTCGGAACAGGTCGATGATGTCGATGATGGATGGCGGCGTGAGTGTTGCGGTGCATGGGCCGGGGCCAGTCCTGCACCGGGCGGGTATCGGTTGCAGGCCGCACGATGCATGCAGCCTTGCGGCTCTTGTGGCGTCCTGCCAAACGTTGGCCAATATTACACCGGGCTTTCGCGTGGCGTCGATCCGGTCCCTGCAGGCACGTCGCTAGCTCCGCAGACCTCCGCATACCATCTGCACCAGGCATACGGACAGGCAGGTACCGACTGCGCCGGACGCTGCAACACTAATCCCATCAGTGATTTCGCCAAAGGCCGTGGGTGATCCGGGATCGGCCGGGTCGTATTCGACTACCGGCTTTGCATATCCGTGTCCGTCGTACACGTATTTATCGCATACCGTTGCTCCCGATGGATCAATGGGGACCAGCACGCCATTTTGTCGACACTTCGGCTTTGCAAATCCACCGGCTTGCACGCGCTTTCGAATGCCGTCGCCAATCATCACCAGGCCGCCCGTTGTCAGCAAGGCCGGGATGGCGATAGTAGCGATCGCACATTTCGAAAATCTTCTGGTGGATCGGTTCGGGAGATTTGCCCGAAGATCGGCACGCGCATTCGCGTTCGCATCTGGCATGGGTATCGGCTGCGCGGGCGCGTGCACGAAACCACCGGCCTCCATGGTGTCAATTGGCCGTGCCACCGGTATTTCGAAGTTTGTAGGAGAAGAAACATATGTTCGCATGGCGTTCTCTTTCAAAAACAAGGTTTAATAAAGCGGCGAGCCGGCCGGCGCAATGCGGGAACCACATGCGATCAGGGATGAATCCGCAGGCGAACAGGATGGGAGTTCAGCAGGTTCTGATCTTGATTTTTGCGTGACGTCGATCCGTTCCCGGCAGGCGAGGCGCCGGCATGCACTGCCCGCGCCTTCTTGAATCGCCGGGGAAGCGCGGCGTCCTGTGCCGCCTTGCAGTTGCCTTTCGGCAGGCAGTGCCTGGGCGCCCGCTTGCCCGGCGTTGCATGTGCGATCCGCAGGCAAGTCGCTAGGTCCGCAGACCTCCGTACAGTGTCTTCACGAGCCATACGGCCGTGCCGGTCGCGACTGTACCGAGCGTTGTAACGAAAGCCCCACCCATGAGTTCACTCAGGGCAGAGCGGGATCCGTGATCGGCCGGGTCGTATTCGACTACGGGAGTCCAATTCCCGCCTGCATCCTTTTCATATTTATCACAATCGTTTGCTTCCGGTGAACTGATAGGGACCAGCACGCCATTGTTTCTGCACATTTCCTTGGCAAAGCCACCGGTTTGCACGCGCTTTCGAACCCCATCACCGATCAGCGCCAGGCCGGCCGTTGTCAGCAGTGTCGGGATGGTGACAGTGGCAATCGCACATTTCGAAAATCTTCTGGTGGATCGGCTCGGGAGGTTTGACTGAAATTGCGCCCGCGCATCGGGCGTTGGTGCCGACCGTGCGGGAGCGGACACGACACCACCGGCCTCCAGGGTATAAATGCGCTGCGCCACCGGTATTTCGATGTTTGCATGAGCCGAAGCATGAGCCGAAGCCGATGTTCGCATGGCCTTTTCCTTCAAAAATTAGGGTTGCAAGAAGCGGCAAGCCGGTCGGCGCAATGCGGGAACCACATGCGATCAGGTATGCATCCGCAGACGCTAGGATGAGAGTTCAGAAGATTTTTATTTTGATAAAACATAAACGGTGCGATGGTGCGCAAGGCACCCCGTCGATCAAGAAGCCGATGCTGCGGTGCCTGCGCCGGTGTCAGATTGCGCCGACCCTTAGACCGGGCTTTCGCGGGACGTCGATCCGGTACTGGCAGGCGTCTGCCCGGCATACGCCGCCGGCGAAATCACCCGCATCTCCGCCTCGATCCACTGCTCGACTTTTTTCATCAGCTCGGCGGGGCTCAGGCCGTCCGGTGCGATCGGCTTGCCGATGGAGACCGTGATCAGGCCCGGCTTCTTGATGAAGGAATTCTTCGGCCAGCACTCGCCGGCATTGACGGCGATGGGCAGCACCGGCGTGTTGGTTTCGACTGCCAGGCGCGCGCCGCCGCCCTTGTAGCGGCCGGTCTCGCCGACACGCATGCGGGTGCCTTCCGGGAACATGATGATCCACTGGCCGTCGGCCAGCCGGCGCCGGCCTTGCGTGACGACCTGGGCGAAGGCATCCGTGCCCTTGCTGCGATCGATCGGGATCATGCGCAACAGCGCAATGCCCCAGCCGAAGAAGGGAATGTAGGTCAGCTCCTTCTTGAACACGTACACCAGCGGGCGCGGCATGTAGTACAGGTAGAAGATGGTTTCCCACGCCGACTGGTGCTTCGAGAGCAGGATCATCGGCGCATCCTGCAGGTTTTCAACACCCTTGATCTGGTAGCGGATGCCGCAGATGACTTTCGCCGTCCAGACCACGAACATGTTCCAGCGCGAGGTCCAGTAGTAGCGCTTGTTGTACGGCAGCGGCGCAAACAGGAAGCAGGCAAATGCCCAGATCACGGTGGCCACCACCATCAGCAGCACGAACAGCAGGGAACGCAGGAACGGAATGATACGGGCCATCGGAACTCCAGAATGTGAACGCTGCAGTATTGTGCCTCAATGCGAGGCCGTCCAACCATTGATCCGGTCGGCTAGCCGTTCGTCTCGAGCAGCCGGTCGACGACTGCGGCCAGGTTCGGAAAGACCGTGGTGCCCGGCGGCAGGCCGCCGGCGTCCCGGGTCTTTTCGCCCTTGCCGGTCAATACCAGGTACGGCACGCAGCCGGCCATGAAGCCGGCCTGCAGGTCGCGCAGGGAATCGCCCACCGTGGGCACGCCCTTGAGACTGACATCGAGGCGCTGCGCCAGCGAGACCAGCATGCCGGGCCGGGGCTTGCGGCAATCGCAGTTGTCGTCGGCGGCATGCGGGCAGAAGAACACGGCGTCGAAATGCGCGCCGACCTGCTGCGCGGCCGCATGCATCTTCTGATGGATGGCGTTCAGGGTCGCCATCGAAAACAGGCCGCGCGCAATGCCCGACTGGTTGGTGGCCACCACGACCCGGTAACCGGCCTGGTTCAGGCGCGCCACCGCTTCGAGCGAACCCGGTATCGGCAGCCACTCCTGCGGCGACTTGATGAAGGCATCCGAGTCCAGGTTCAGGACGCCGTCGCGGTCGAGAATGATGAGTTTCATGCGCGTTTTGCCAGGTTCCGAACGGCGCTGTTGCTCAGCTCGCCAGCTTCGAAATATCCGCGACCCGGTTCATCATCCGGTGCAGTTGCGCCAGCAGTGCCAGCCGGTTCTCGCGCAGCTGCAAATCGTCCGCATTGACCATCACCTGCTCGAAGAACAGGTCGACGCCGGCGCGAAGACCCGCCAGGCGGGTGAGCGCCGCCTGGAAGTCGGCGGCCGCAAAGGCGCGGTCGATCGCCGGCGCGCAGTCGAGCATGGCCGCATGCAATGCCTGCTCCTGCGGCGCGCCCTTGGCCCCCAGCACGGCCGTGTCGACCGTTGCCGGCACCGCTTCGGCTTTCTTGAGGATATTGGTGATGCGCTTGTTGGCGGCGGCCAGCGCGCCGCTTTCCGGCAGGGCAGCAAATGCGCGCACCGCGTCGAGCCGCTCGACCAGGTTGTCGAGCGTATCGGGCTGGGGGGCGACCACCGCTTCGATCTCGTGCGGCGCATAACCGCGCTCGCGCAGGAGGCCGCGCAGGCGGTCGTACAGGAAGGCCAGGGCGTCTGTCTCGGGACTCTTGAATGCGGCATTGCCGGCAAATACGGCAGCGGCTTCGGCCAGCAGATGCGGCAGCGACAGCGGCAGGCGTTTTTCGACCAGCATGCGCAGGATGCCCAGGGCATGACGGCGCAGGGCGAACGGGTCCTTGTCGCCGGTTGGCTGCAGGCCGATGCCCCAGATGCCGACCAGGGTTTCGAGCTTGTCGGCCAGCGCAACGGTGGTGCCGGTGGCGCTGCCGGGCAGGGCGTCGCCGGCATAGCGCGGCTGGTAATGTTCGCTCGCTGCCAGGGCCACTTCGGCCGGCTCGCCGTCATGGCGGGCATAGTAGGTGCCCATGATTCCCTGCAGCTCGGGAAACTCGCCGACCATGTCGGTGATCAGGTCGGTCTTGGCCAGCAGGGCGCCGCGCTCGGCCAGCGCGATGGCCGGCGCATCCTGGCCCAGGGCGCGGGCGATTGCGCCGGCCAGGCGCACGACGCGCGCGGTGCGCTCGCGCTGGGTGCCCAGCTTGTTGTGATAGACCACGCTCTGCAGGCCCGGCAGACGCGCTTCGAGGGTTTTCTTCTGGTCTTGCTCGTAGAAGAATTTCGCATCCGACAGCCGTGGCCGGACCACGCGCTCGTTGCCTTCGATGATGTGGCGCGGGTCGTCGGTGGCAAGATTGGAGACGACCAGAAAGCGCGAGCGCAGGCGCCCGGCGGCGTCGGTCAGGGCAAAGTATTTCTGGTTGGTCTGCATCGTCAGGATCAGGCATTCCTGCGGCACGGCCAGGAACTGCTCCTCGAAGCTGCAGGCATACACCACCGGCCACTCGACCAGTGCCGTGACTTCGTCGAGCAAGGCTTCGGGCATCAGCACCGTGTCGGCGCCGGCCTGCGCCAGGAGCGCCGCGCGGATCTTCTCACGACGGGCGACGACACCGGGCACGACCTGGCCCTGCGCCTCGAGTACTTCCCCGTACTGCTCGGCATGCGCGATGGTGATGGCGCCTTTTGAGAGGAAGCGGTGGCCGAGCGTGGTGCGGCCAGCCTGCAGGCCGAGCACGCGCAGGTCGACGATGTCGGCGCCGTGCAGGGCGATCACCTGGTGCACCGGCCGCACGAACTGCACCGTTGCGCCGTCGGGGCGCTGGTAACTCATCACCTTCGGTATCGGCAGCTTGCCGATGCTCTCTTCGAGCGCGGCCTGCAATGCCGCCTGCAGGCCGGTGCCAGACGCCGTGTAGCTGTAGAAAAGACTTTCGGCCTTGCCGTCGGCGGCGCGTTCGAGTTGCGCCGGATCGATCGACGCGACACCGGTTGCCGCCGCCAGCGCGGCGAGTTTTTTCAGCAGCGGCGGGGTCGGGTTGCCGGTCGCGTCGAGGGCAACCGTCACCGGCAGGACTTTCTCGCGCAGGGTCTTGTCCGGCGCGACGGCGCGCACCTGCGTGATCGACACGGCCAGGCGGCGCGGCGTGGCGTACGCGGTGGCCGTCGCCCCGGTGTCGAGAATGCCGCGCGCCTGCAGGCCGGCCGTGATGCCGGCGGCAAACGCCTCGCCCAGTCGCGCCAGGGCTTTCGGCGGCAGTTCTTCGGTCAGCAGTTCTACGAGCAGTGTCTGGTTCATGTTTGAAAAGGTGGTGCCGGATGAAACGGCTGGGGAAGTCATGCCGCCGCCCGGCTGGCGTCGACCGGTCCGCACATCGGAAAGCCGAGCGCTTCGCGCGAGGCGTAATAGGCAAGCGCGACGGCGCGCGAGAGGTTGCGGATGCGGCCGATGTAGGCGGCGCGCTCGGTGACCGAAATCGCACCGCGGGCGTCGAGCAGGTTGAAGGTGTGCGCCGCCTTCAGGA
>JANXSS010000301.1 GCA_025356535.1 Herminiimonas sp. | reverse complement strand
GCCTGAAGTCGACGATACGGCATTGATTGCCTGAGCAATGGCGAAGGCGCTGCTGGCGCTCTGGCCAGGTGCCGCGCCTTGGACGGATGCGCCGACCTGGACACCGTTCAGGGTGACGTCGCCCGCGGCAAGCGCGGTCGTGGTCGGACCTGTGGCAACACGTGACGATTGAGTCGATGTGCCGCTGCCGCCGAGTGCCGTAGTGCGAGCGCTGGAAATCGCTGCGATCGTCACGCTGTCATTGGCGGTGTTGTTCGCGCCGATCTGGAACGATTGGGCATTGAACGTACCGTCGAGCAGCTTGACGCCGTTGAACGACGAGTTCGCGGCGACGCGGTCGATCTCCGACGACAGTTGCGATGCTTCGTTGTTAATCGATGCACGGTCGCTGGCGCTGTTGGAGCCGTTGGCGGCCTGAACAGCCAATTCACGAATACGCTGCAGGTTGGTACCGATCTGTGCCAGGTCGCCCTCGGCCGTCTGGGCCAGGGAGATACCGTCGTTGGCGTTGCGGGCAGCTTGGGTCGAACCGTTGATCTGCGATGTCAGGCGGTCGGCGATTGCCAGGCCGGCGGCGTCATCCTTCGAGCTGTTGATCCGCAGACCCGACGACAAACGCTGGAGCGACGTTGCCAGCGACGATTGCGACGTCGACAGGTTACGTTGTGCGTTGAGGGAAGCCAGGTTTGTGTTGATAAATGAAGCCATGGTAAATCTCCTTGAATACTCGGGTGCTATGACGTTTGTCGTGAAGCTGTCAGCCTTGGTTTGCCTCTTGCGAGGGGTGCAAACCGCGGTTGTAACTTTTTATCGGATGGGCGGCGGAAAGCTTTAATGCCACAGCTCAATAATTACCTGCTGTTACATTTGCTGCCCGCCGCTGCCGGCCCTTTCTTCGACGTCTTTGCGTAAAACTTTAGGCGCTGGCTGTCGAAATTAATTTCGGAATAAATCAATATAATCTGAGGTTATAAAATACAGGGGCAGAAACGCCTTTTTTATTTCATTTTCACGACAACACATCGTAACGCCGCCGGCAGGCGCTTCAAAGCCTGCGCATCAGGGTATACACGGCTCTTATCGCGGCTTAGATCGTATTGCCATGGAGCTATCTTCAGTTAGACTCGACTTGCGGACAGCGCGATGCCGTGCGTCCCCACAGCTTGCAACCTCACTAACTGTAAGAGTGCGTTCTACATGAATGGCTTAAAAGTCCGGCGCAACGATCCATGCACCTGCAACAGCGGCAGGAAGTTCAAGCATTGCTGCGGCGGTGGCGAGCGCACCAGCGGGCCTGCCGCACCGACGCCGGCGACGCTGCTGGCACAGGGCCTGGCAGAGCACCAGGCCGGCCACCTCGATGCGGCTGCAGTATCGTATCGGCAGCTCCTGCAGCAGACGCCCGGGCACGCGGACGCATTGCATCTGCTCGGGCTGATCGACTTCCAGCAAGGCGACAAGCTGGCCGCGGTCACGCGCATCGAAGCCGCCATCCGGATCAGCCGCGCCGATGCACGCTACTTCTATAACCTGGGCACGGTGCTGATGGCGCTGTCGAAGCCGCACGAGGCAGCAGTGCAGTTCAGGACCGCCATCGCAATGGACCCGGACAACGCGCAGGCCCATGGCAACCTCGGCGCGGCCCTGCGCGACATGGCCGAGCGCGATGCCGCGATTGCCAGCTTTCGCACTGCCATCGCGCTGGTGCCCACCGATGTCGACGCCTGGAGCAACCTCAGCGCCACCCTCAATGAAAACGGCCAGAAGGAAGAAGCGCTGGTGTGCCTGGACCGGGCGCTGGCATTGAATCCGCAGCATTCGAGTGCATTGAACAACCTCGGCTTTGCGCTGCAGGGGCTGGGCGACACGGCCAAGGCGATTGCCTGCTTTGCCCGCGCGGCCGAACTCGATCCGAACAATGCCAAGGCGTACTTCAACCTCGGTTGCGCCTTGCAGGTCAGCCCGCTGCCGGATGAACCGGAAACGGCGATCGGCTGTTATCGCCACGCCATGGCATTGAATCCGGACCATCCGCACACCCACAACAACCTGCTGATGGGCCTGCAGTACGCGGTCAGCGCCACGCCGGCCGAAATCTTCGACCAGCATCTGCAGTTCGCCCGCCAGTTCGAGGCGCCCCTGAAAAAAACCTGGCAGCCGCACGGCAACACGCGCGATCCGCAGCGCCGCCTGAAGATCGGCTATGTCTCGGCCGACCTGTACAACCATGCGGTAGCGTCCTTCATCGAGCCGATCCTGGCGCATCACGACCAGCGCGCGGTGGAACTCTACTGCTATTACAACAACATCAAGCACGACAGCATCACCGAACGCCTGCGCGCGCAGGTGCCGAACTGGATACCCTGCACGACGCTTTCCGAAGATCAGCTTGCCGCGCGCATCCGTGCCGACGGCATCGACATCCTGATCGACCTGAGCGGCCATACCGGCGGCAACCGCCTGCTGACATTTGCGCGCAGGCCGGCACCGCTGCAGGCGAGCTGGATCGGCTATCCCGGCACCAGCGGTCTCGAAGCGATGGACTACTACCTGGCCGACCGCTTCTATCTGCCGGCCGGCCTGCTCGACGACCAGTTCACGGAAAAGATCGTGCGCATGCCTGCAGTGAGCGGCTTTCAACCCTACATGGGCGCGCCGGACGTCAATTTCCTGCCGGCTCTTCAAAACGGTGCACTCACGTTTGGCAGCTTCAACCAGCTGCACAAGTTCAGCGAGGAAGTCATTTGCGTCTGGGCCAGCCTGCTGCGCGCGCTGCCAGATTCGCAAATGCTGCTGGGCGGCCTGCCGCCGGGCGAAAAACGCGACGGCCTCATGCGGTTCTTTGCAGCGCAGGGCATTGTGGAGGCGCGCCTGCACTTTCATGACCGCTGTCCGCTCGATGCCTACATGGCGCTGCATCACCAGGTCGACATCTGCCTCGACACGTTCCCCTACAGCGGTGGCACGACCACGCTGCATGCGGCCTGGATGGGGGTGCCGACCCTGACCCTGGCCGGAAAAAATGCCGCCGGTCGCCAGGGATGCGTGCTGCATGGGCACACCGCACTGGAGGCGTTCGTGGCGGCCGATGCGCAGGATTTCGTGCGCCGCGGCCTCTGGTGGGCCGGGAACCTGGAGGCGCTTGCCGGCGTGCGTGCCAACCTGCGCGCGCGCTTTCTCGAATCGGCCCTGGGCCGGCCGGAAGTCGTCACCGCCGGCCTGGAAAAAGCGCTGCGGCACATGTGGCAGCGCTGGTGCGCCGGCCTGCCGCCGCAGTCATGCGACATCACGATCTGAAACGACCGGCAAGGTGTATCCAATGGAAAAACTCTCGATCGCAGTCGTCGGCCCGGGATTGATCGGCACCAAGCACATTGCGCTGATCAACCAGAGCCAGACATGTTTCCTGTCGGCCCTGGTGGCGCCGGACCATCCGCACGACCATGCAATCGCCCGCAAGCTCGGCGTGCCGCTTTACCACCGGATCGAAGACCTGCTGGCAGCGCGCCACATCGATGGCGTCATCATCTGCTCGCCGAACGTCTTTCATGTCGAGCAGGCGCGCATTTGTGTCGATGCCGGCGTTGCGGTGCTTGTCGAAAAGCCGATCGCCCATACGGTCGAGGAGGGCGTGCAACTGCTCGAACTGGTCGAGGCGACTTCGGCAAAGCTGATCGTCGGGCACCATCGCGCGCACAGTCCGATCATGGCCAGCGCCCGCCAGATCGTCAATTCCGGCGCGCTTGGCCGGCTCGTCGCAATCATGGGCAGCGCGCTGTTCTACAAGCCGGCCGATTATTTCGAAGCCGGACCCTGGCGCACCCAGCCTGGCGGAGGCCCGATCCTGATCAACCTGATCCATGAAATCAGCAACTTCCGGCTGCTCTGCGGCGAGATCTCCGCCGTCCAGGCAATCGCGTCGAATGCCATCCGCCAGTTTGCCGTCGAAGACACGGTCGCCATCACGTTCCAGTTCGCCAGCGGCGCGCTTGGTACGTTCATGCTGTCCGACACGGCGGCGTGCGCGCGAAGCTGGGAGCAGACGTCGGGCGAGAATCCGGCTTTTGCCAGCTATCCCGACGAGGATTGCTACATGGTGACCGGCACCGAAGGTTCGCTTGCGATACCGACCATGCGCCTGCAAAGATATCCCGTCAAAGGAACGCAGTCATGGCTCACGCCGTTTCCGACCGAGACGGTGAGAGTCGAGCGCCGCGACCCGCTTGCCTGCCAACTGGCGCACTTCGTCAACCTCATCCGGGGGACCGAAGTGCCGGTCGTCAGTGCCTATGACGGCCTGCAGAATCTGCGGGTCGCCGAGGCGATCAAGGAATCGGCGCGCTCGCGCAAGTTGATGTATCTCTGACAAGGCATGAGGCCATGACGCAAGCAGTAAAACCAGAGCAGCACAAAGTCCTGCTGTGCGACGCAGCCTTCAGCGCCATGCCGTTGCTCGCGGCGCTGAAGGCTGCAGGGCTGTTTGTCGCCGTAACCGGCGCCAGGCGCGAGGATCCGTGTCATGCACTGGCGGACCAGTCATTTCCGATCGATTATTCCGACCGCCAGGCGCTGCTCGAACTGACCCGGGAAAACGGCTTCGACTACATCGTGCCCGGATGCACCGATGTGTCCTATCTTTCCGCATCCTGGGTTGCCCGCATCCTCGGTCTGCCGGGATTCGACCGGGAAGAAGTGGTCGGCCTGATTCACGACAAAGGACTGTTTCGGCAGTATTCGCAAAAACGGCGCTATCCGATTCCCCGCGCAACCGGCGCCATCGCCGAGGCCTGCGAGCTGGTTTTTCCGATCCTGATCAAGCCGGTGGACTCCTTCAGCGGCAAAGGCATCGAAAAGGTCGCCGGCGCGCACGGCCTGGAGGAAGGTTACCGAAAAGCCGTACTGCAGAGTCCGTCCGGGCAGGTGCTGTTCGAGGAATTTGTCGAGGGCAGGTTATACAGCCATTCCGCATTCATCCGCCAGGGCGCGATCGCCTGCGATTTTTTCGTCAGCGAATACAGCACCGTCCATCCCTACCAGGTCAACAGCTCCTGCCTTGCAACGCACCTCGCGCCGGGCGCGCAGCTGAAGATGCGCACCTGGCTGAGCGCATTCGCGCAGGATGCCGGCCTGTGCGACGGCCTGGTCCACACGCAGTTCATCTCCGCGAACGGTGAAATCTGGCTGATCGAATCGACCAGGCGATGTCCGGGCGATTTGTACAGCCGCCTGATCGCAGGCTCCACCGGCATCGACTATCCGGCCCTGTATGTCGGCGGGTTTTGCGGTATTGCCGGTGTGGCGGGTGTGCCATTGCCGCAGCCAAGGCCGATTTCACGCCACACCGTCAGCCTGAGCGAGGATTGTCATTTCGTCGACGCGACGCTGTCGATGCCAAACGTGGCGCTGAGCTATGTGCCGATCAAGAAGACCGGTGAATTCATGCGTGCCGCGCCGTTCGACCGCGCGGGAATCTATTTCATCGAACATGCATCGCTGGAGGTGATGGAAGAGGCAACCGAGCAGATCGTCCGGCACGTTACCGTACACCGCATTGCTGCCTGAGACGCCGGGCGCGCGTTCTCCCCCCGGCTGCCGCAATGGCCGCCGCCCGCATGCCAGCGGCGACAGGCATGCGCGATGCATGCCTTGTCCGGGCTGTGTCTGACAGCTGAGCTGTGTTTGACAGGCTACTGCGCGCTCCGGCTTTGCGCCTCCGGTACTCTGGGTACCGACGTACACGTGCGCTGCTTGGCACAAATCCGAATCGCTCGCTACGCCTGTCAAACACAGCCTAGGCCACCCCTGAGAGTGCCTGGCGCCGCGCGGCGCTCTCGGGCTGTGCATTGTCCGGATCCGAGCAGGTATCGCAGGGACGCGCCTTGGCGGAAAACGTCAGCATGCTCTTGCGCCATTCGGTAGCGCTCTTGCCCGCATAGATTGCAATCATGTCGGTCTGTCCGATGTGGCCGAGGAGATGCTGCTTGCTTTCCGGCGCGTCCGGGAAAAACTGACAGCACGGAAAAACTTCACCGAAGTGGGAAATCGTGAATTCACGGAACACCCGCATGCAGGGCGCCTGCCTGCTGGTGCGGTTTTTCAGCGAAATGACCGTTCCCGCCCGGTCGTTGCCGCGCTCGGCCCAGTTGTTCGACATGACGACCAGCTTGATCGAACCCCATTGCAGCTGGGTGTAAATCTTCACGCCTGGCTCGTGATCGAGCACGGGCAGGTCGACCTTGATGCGCTTGAAGAATTTCGCGAATGCTTCCAGTTGCTGCGGGTCCCGATACGGTTTTCCCGGCGGCGCATGCAGCGTGACGTACATCTGGTCAAGACCGGCGAGTTCGAGCTGCTTCAGGGTCTGCGGATTGAGGTAGTCGCCGTTGGAGCTGAACTTGGTGATGCATCGCGGCGATGCTTTCTTCAGGTCGGCAATCTTTTCACAGATGGTCGGGTCGAGCATCGGCTCGTTGTAGAGATTGAGCGATACCTGCTGCGCGTACTGGATTTCCGCGATGTTTTCCAGGAAGCACTGCCATAGTGCCGGCGCCATCAATACCTGCGTCTTGCGATCGTAAATGGCGTCAGGACAGTAACTGCAGAGACGGTTGCAGGCCGCGGAGGTCTCGATGTTGATGATGGCGACATTGCGCCTGAACAGCGCGAGCATCTCCGGGCGCGACATCTCCGGCGGACAGACCAGAAGTTTTTGCAGGACGTTATCCGGTTCGGCCAGCAGGTGGCTCCAGTATTTCAAACCAGTGCTGCTGCCAGGTGTCGTGTTTTCCATGATCTTTCCAGTGGTTATACCGCTGCTTGCAAATGCGGGGCGCATGCCGTCACACGGGTGGGGTAGCGGGGATGAAGTACATCACGGTTTCCGACCAGCCCTCGGTGTAGTGCCGCAGGTAGAGCCGGTAATCCGGCTGAAGCGACAGGATGTATTCCGGTATGCGCCAGAAGTCCGAAACCGTGTGATACACGGCGATCGCCAGGATCGGATGGCCGTTCCTGATGTGGCCCTGGGCGCCTTGCAGCGCCTTCAGCTCCCATCCCTCCAGATCCATCTTGATGAAGCAGTTCGTCGCATCGACCGCGCTGTCGATCGTCGTCACCGCGATCTGCGCCGTACCGGATGCGGAAACGGAACTCGCAGAGCCGGCATCGGGGTTGAAGAACAGGATGCCCGGTGCGTCCGAGACGCCAAGCGCGATGAAGTCGACGTCGCGAACATCGCGCAGTCTTGTCCTGGCACTGGCAAGGTTTTTTTGCGACGGCTCGAACAGGAAAACTTTCCGGTATCCCGGATAGCGGCTGCAGAACTGTTCGGTCGTGTCGCCGTCGTAGCCGCCGCAATCGACAAACACGACGTCGTCGAGATCGCCCAAAAACGGCTCGAAGTACTGATCCTGGATGCGCACCGAAAAATCCGCCATGCAACCGACATCCGCAGTCAGGCGATAGCGCATGAGCGTATTGAAGATGGACCGGGATTGAGCATCCTCGAGACGGTCAAAGACTGCCTCGTAATTCTTGCGGTTCACATGCAGGTCCTCGCGCGCCTGGATCACGAATTCCGGAAGTGGCAGGCGTGGATGGAGCAGTCGGCATAACTGCGAATACGAAAATGCATGTTCACCACCGATCGAGGCGGCAAGCCGGGCTACCGATACCGGGCTGATCGAGGTAGAGCAGTTGATCAATACTGACCCGGGCGGTACGGCCGAACGGGGCACACAGGCCACGCCGTTCCAGCTCGACCCGGGCGTGGCGAAGTCGTCGATCACGCCGTCGAACGTGAAATGGTCCAGCAGCGAGCGGGATTCCGCGTTCTTGCCGATAAAGTATTTTTTTCGGCCGGCATTTGCCGCAATCCAGTCTGCAGCCGCACCGGCGTCCTGACCGGAAAAGAAATCAAGACAGCCGGCGACATCGAGAAACTTCTCCGCATTGTTCAAGTAACCGCCGTCTTCAAAAAGTTGCGGGGCTGGTTGCCCAGTGCCCGGTCCTGCAGTCCTGCAGGGGTGTCATGCATCAGGCCTTGCCGATGCACGCGACGATCCGGTCGATATCGGCGTCCGTCAGATTCGGCGAAATCGGCAGGCACAGCACCTGCTGCGACGCCGCCGTCGCCACCGGCAGGTTATCCGGATGGGCCGACGCTAAGCCGCGGTACATCGGGAAGTTGGAAATCAACGGATAGAAATAGCGTCGTGCAAAGATCTGCTGCCCGCGCATTTTTTCGTAAAGGCCGTCACGCGTAAGAGGGTAATCCGGTTCGATCATCACCGGAAAGTATGCATAGTTCGAGGTCCCTTCGCCGCCATCGGCCAGAATCCGGATGCCGGCAATGTCCGGCAACAGGCGCCGGTACAGGTCGCTGATTTCGCGGCGCCGTGCAAGGGCCGCATCGACATGCTTCAACTGCAGCATGCCGAAGGCGGCATTTATCTCGCTCATCTTGCCGTTGATGCCCGGTGCGACGACGGTTGTCTCGTCGACGAAGCCGAAGTTCTTCAGATGATCGATGCGCACCTTGGTTTTTGCATCCGGGCAGATGATGGCGCCGCCCTCGAACGTATTGAAGACTTTCGTCGCATGAAAGCTCAGCACCGACAGGTCGCCGTGATTGAGGACGCTGCCGCAATGGCACTTGACGCCGAAGGCATGGGCCGCGTCGTAGATCACCTTCAGGTTGTAGTTGTCGGCGATCTGCTGGATCGCATCGACGTCGCACGGATGGCCGTAGCAGTGCACCGGCATGATCGCCGTCGTCTGCGGCGTAATCGCTGCCTCGATCTTTGCCGGATCCAGGTTCAGCGTGCGCGGGTCGATGTCGACGAACACCGGCTTGATGCCGTTCCAGAGCAGCGAATGGGCAGTGGCCACGAACGAATAGGGCGTGGTGATGACTTCGCCGGTGACGCGCAGCGCCTGCAGCGCTGTGATCAGGCCGATGGTGCCGTTGGTAAAAAGCGCCAGGTGCTCGACGCCGAGGTAAGTGCACAGGGCTGCTTCGAGCTGCTGATGGAATGGTCCGCCGTTGGTCAGTATCTTGCTGTCCCAGATCTTTTCAAGGTAGGGCAGGAACTCGTCGAGCGGCGGCAAAAACGGCTGTGTAACGTAGATCGGCTTGTTGTCCGGGCCGGCGCAGGCCGCAGCAGTTGCCTCGACAGCATCACCAGGCGTCAGGACGGATTTAAAACCGGGAATGATGCTGTTCATCAGATGTACTCCTGTTCAGGTGCAGGTCGCAGGCAGATCGCATGCGCCTTGCATTCTCATTCAGCGGTCGTTACCCGGTTCTTGCCAGCTTTTTTGGCTTCATACAGCGCCGCGTCGGCACGCTTGATCAGCGCCTGCACATCCTCGTCGGGCCGGCGGGCGGCGACGCCGCCGCTGAAGGTGATCAGCAAGCGCTCGTCGTTGACCATGAAGATGCGCTTGGTCAGCTCGCGCTGCAGACGGGTGATGGTCTGCGCGGCAGCGGCCAGGGTCGTGTCGGGCAGGATGACGAGAAACTCCTCGCCGCCGAAGCGCCCGATCACGTCCATCGTGCGCAGGGTTTCCTTGACGATCGCCACCAGGTGCACCAGGGCGTGGTCGCCGGCGACGTGGCCGTGGGTGTCGTTCAAGCGCTTGAAGTCGTCCAGGTCCAGCATGGCGATGCAAAGCGTCGTGCCACGCCGGTCGACGCGGGCAAATTCGCGCTCGAAGACTTCGTCGAGGCCGCGCCGGTTCAGGCTGCCCGTCAACTGATCCTCGCGCACCAGTTCACTCATCTGCTCGAGCTTCGATTCGAGCGCATGGATGCGGTCCTCGGCATCCTGCATTTCCTGGCGCGCCTGGATCATCTCGTCGCGCGAGCGCAGGGCCTCGGTCTGCGCGGCGCGCGTCTCGCGCATGACGTCGTCGAGCACATGGTTCAACTGCTTGATGTCCTGCGCCAGGCTGATCTTGCGGGAGTACTGGTCGATCTTTTCATGATAGTCGCCGGTGCTCACAGCCACCGCGCCGAGCCGGTCGACAAAGGTCATCATCATGCCCTTGACGGTCACCTTCGCCTCCGACAGGCTGTGCTTCAGCAGGCCCTGCTTGTAGATGACTTCCTTCAGGGTTGCCGTCGCATCCTTCAACGCCAGATGGGTGATGGGGCGGTCGAGCATCTTCTGCACCGACTCGATCTGGCCGCGCAGCCAGCTGTCGTCTTCCAGCAGTTCGCCTACGTTTTCCAGCAACAGGCGAAACAGCTGCAGTAGCAGCTCCTGCTGTTCGGCCAGATCGACACCCTTGATGTCGAGCTTGAAGCAGAGTTTCTTCAGGCGCGCGGCCACGTCGTTCAAGGCCGGCTCGCTGCGCGCTTCCTTGGTCTCTGCCGCGATGGCTTCGGACTCCGTCACCAGGTCCGGCGCATTGATGAGCAGCGGCGGTATCGCGTAGCCAAGCG
>JANXSS010000245.1 GCA_025356535.1 Herminiimonas sp. | reverse complement strand
CTCGCAACTGGCTTGCGTGCAAGGGAGATCACCGGATTGGAGTGGAACAGGGTGGACTTGTCCCGGCAGACTGCCTGGCTGAATCGCACTAAAAATGGCACGCCGAGAGGTGTTCCGTTGAACCATGATGCAGTCGCCGTTTTACAGGAGCAAATCGGCCAGCATTCGCAGTCGTGCTTTACGTATCGTGGTAACCCGATCCGGTGGGACGTTACCAACACCGCTTGGCACAACGCGATCAAGAAAGCAGGGCTGACAGATTTTCGGTTCCATGATCTCCGGCATACCTGGGCGTCATGGCATCGCCAGGCGGGAACGTCATGCGATGAGCTGAAAGACTCGGGTGGTTGGAAGTCGCGAACCATGGTGGGCCGGTACGCGAAATTTGCAACGGAGCATCTGCATGTCGCAGCGTCTAGGATTGAAGAAGGTAGGGGTGGGAACGTGGTGGCACTGGCACGTTTTCGTCACGTTCAGAAATGACAAAGGGGCTACGCGTTCACGTAACCCCTTGAATATTCTGGCTCCCCGACCTGGACTCGAACCAGGGACCTGCGGATTAACAGTCCGTCGCTCTACCAACTGAGCTATCAGGGAATTGCGTTAGTAATCAAAGACTTACGGTTACCAACAGAAGCGAGATTATAGCCTGAACCGAAAACAATACGCAAACACTTTTTGCGGTCACGTCGAATTTGGATGACTTTTAGTCGCACGAATGGGTGTGCAACGCAACCGATGTCATGAGCCGGTGTCGCAAACAAGGCGCACCAGTTGCTGCGATACCAAGGGGGAAATGTGCAGCGCGGGCCTGGCTGCGTGCCGGATGCGGATTTGGCGGCGCATCGGGCCTGCGACCGTCAGCAACGCTCAGCAGTCGCGTCGTCTCGCAAAAAAACTGTTTTCTAAGCAATCCAACAATATAAAAAGCACAGTATTTAACTTTCTTAAATTTTCCGTTATAATTAGTGATCGTTGAGATTCGGGCTGTGGTGCAGTTAGTCTGTCATTTCTTGCTTGGTTGAAACGATCAAAAGGGCAACTGCCCACTTAACTGAAATATAGGAATTGTAATGGCAACTGGCATCGTAAAATGGTTTAACGACTCAAAAGGTTTTGGCTTCATTACCCCTGACGAAGGCGGCGAAGATCTGTTCGCGCACTTTTCGGCTATCCAGTCGAATGGTTTCAAATCGCTCCAAGAGAACCAACGCGTTTCTTTTGAAGTTACCGCTGGCCCTAAGGGCAAGCAAGCTTCGAACATTCAGCCGATCTAAGCTGAATCAAGCGTAGTACAAGCTTCCAGAAATCCTCGGCTCTGCCGGGGATTTTTTTTTGCCTGCAAATTTTACGCTGCGGCAACGCCAAGTATTTTTTTGTTCAGGGTGGTCAACGTCGGCAATCGATGCCGCGGTTGTTATTGCATCGCACAATAATCGTCGCGTTCGGTACAGGACTGAACGAATGCGGATTTCGACCGACTCCGTAGTAATACTTAAGTATCTAATGTCGCACCGCAGCACGAGGTTTTTGTTGCTGCAACAGTTGGTGCGCCCTACAATCAGTGCGTGTGAAAACGGGTTTTTCGCATGATTGGTTGGGCAACATAAAACTACAGAGGATAGATATGTCATACAAATTAAAGATGCTGGTTGCAGTTGCCGTTGCGTCGTGGTCGCTCGGCAGCTTCGCGGCCGATACGATCAAGATCGGTGTCTCGGGCCCGTTTACGGGCGGGTCGGCGCCGATGGGCGTGTCGATGCGTGATGGCGTCAGGGTTGCAATCAAGGAAATCAATGAAAAGGGCGGCGTTCTGGGTCGCCAACTGGAAGCGGTAGAGCGCGATGACGAGGCAAAGAATGAGCGCGGCGTGCAGGTTGCGCAAGAACTGATCAACAAGGAAAAAGTCGCCGCCACCGTCGGCTTCATCAATACCGGCGTTTCGCTGGCATCGCAGCGCTTCTACCAGGAAGCCAAGATCCCGGTCATGAACAACGTCGCCACCGGTTCGATCGTCACCAAGCAGTTCGCCGACCAGCCGGAAAACTACATCTTCCGCACTTCGGCCAACGATCAGATCCAGACCGCAATGCTGGTCGATGAAGTCGTCGGCAAGCGCAAGCTGACCAAGGTCGCCATCCTGGCGGACTCGACCAACTATGGCCAGCTCGGTCGCGAAGATCTGGAAAAGGCGCTCGACAAGAAAGGCATCAAGGCGGTTGCCGTCGAAAAATACAACATCAAGGACGTCGACATGACGGCCCAGCTGCTGAAGGCAAAAACGGCTGGCGCGCAAGCCGTCATTACCTACGGCATCGGTCCTGAACTGGCACAGATCGCCAACGGCATGGAAAAGCTGAACTGGAAAGTGCCGATGTTCGGTAGCTGGACACTGTCGATGGCCAACTTCATCGACAACGCCGGCAAGAACGGCGAGGGCGCGCTGATGCCGCAGACCTTCATCCAGGATCCGAATACGCCGAAACGCAAGTCCTTCATCGATGCGTACATCAAGGCCTACAACCCACCGGGCGGCCGCATTCCTTCGCCAGTCTCGGCTGCGCAGGGCTATGACTCGATCTACATCCTGGCTGCCGCCATCAAGCAGGCCGGCACCACCGATGGCCCGAAGGTCAAGGCTGCACTGGAGAGCCTGAACGAGAAAGTCGACGGCGTCGTCGCTTCCTACAACAAGCCCTTCACGAAGGACGATCACGAAGCCATCAAGATGGGCATACCCGTCTTCGGTGAAGTCAAGGCTGGTCACATCGTCCTGGCGAAGTAATCTCTTCTCTTAAGTCGTTCTGCCCGGGTCGCGGTCGACCCGGCGCTTTCCAAACGCAACGGCCAGTCCCCGCCAAAACGGGCCTGGCCTTTGTTACGACTGACCCCGGCATGCCATATGCCGCTCCTTGGAAAACATGATGGAAATTCTGCTGCAACTCGCCGTCAGCGGTATCGCGCTCGGCATGATCTACGCGGTGATCGCCTTTGGCTATCAATTGACCTTCGCCACCTCCGGCACCCTGAACTTTGGCCAGGGTGAAGCGCTGATGCTGGGCGCACTGGTAGGCTTGAGCCTGGTAAGCAACATCCACGGTGGTCCCTATCTGAATTACTGGCTGATGATTCCGGTCGTCATGGTCTTCGGCGCGATGCAGGGCGCATTCGTCGAATGGATCGGCGTGCGGCCCGCCATCAAGATCAAGTCCGAATTCGGCTGGATCATGTCGACCATCGCGCTGGCCATCATCTTCAAGAATGTCGCCGAAAACATCTGGGGCAAGGATGACCTGACGTTCCCGACGCCTTTGACGGCCACGCCGTTCACCGTCCTGGGCGCAAACATCCAGCCGATGCAGATCGTGGTGGTGCTGGGCGCCATCGCGATGATGCTGGCCGTCGAGTTCTTCAATCGCAAATCGATCTACGGCAAGGCTGTCGTCGCCACTTCGAACGACCGCGACGCCGCCGGCCTGATGGGTATCAACACCAGCATGGTCATCACGTTCTCCTATGCTCTGTCGTCGGCGACTGCCGCGTTTGCCGGCGTTCTGGTCGCTCCCTTGACGCTGACCGGCTCGACCATGGGCACGGCGCTGGGCCTGAAAGCGTTTTCGGTTGCGATCATCGGTGGCCTCACATCGGGCATGGGCGTGATCGTCGGCGGCCTGATCATCGGCCTGGCCGAGACGCTGACCGGCTTCTACATCTCGACCGGTTACAAGGAAGTGCCGGGCCTCGTATTGCTGTTGCTGGTTCTGGCATTCAAGCCAGCCGGTCTGTTTGGCAAAGCCGCCATCAAGAAAGTCTGATCATGATGAATAAAAAGACGCTTGCCATCGCGGTTGTCGGGATTGCCGCGCTCGCGGCATTTCCGCTGGTGTTCCACAATCCGTATTACATTCATCTGGCCGAGACCATCCTGATCTACGCGATCCTGCTGTTCGGGCTCGACATCGTGGTCGGTTACACCGGGCAGGTGTCGCTGGGCCATGCCGCGCTGTTCGGCATCGGTTCCTACACCACGGGCGTGCTGTGGCTGAAGTTCAGCATGCCCTTTTTCATCGCAGCGCCGGCCAGTATCGCGGTCACGGCCGCCTTTGGTGCGCTGCTGGCCTTGCCGGCGCTGCGGGTCACCGGGCCGTACCTGGCGATGGTGACGCTGGCCTTCGGCACCATCATCCAGATCCTGATCAACGAGATG
>JANXSS010000201.1 GCA_025356535.1 Herminiimonas sp. | reverse complement strand
CGACCGGGCAGGCCTGGGTGTTGGGCGCCGCGCCGAACTGGATCGAGGCGCCGGAAAAGATCTTCGAGGCGGTGGTCAGCTGGGTATGGGTTTCAAGACCGATCACGACTTCCCATTGCATGGCAGTTTCCTTAACGTTCGTAGGTACAGCTGCCGGTCCGCAGATCGACGGTCAGCTGTGAAAAATTTTCGCGCGAGCCGCATAGCGCCGGGCAGCTTGGCACGATCTGCAATTGGTCGCCGACGTGTGCGATGCGAATGCTGCATGCAAGGCCGTGGTCTGCATCATAGCCACGCCGCGTGCGCGCTGCACGGCCGTCGCGCAGGCTGATGCGCCAGCGCTGGCCGGCGCCGGCCAGCACCGGCAGGGCTTCTGCGACCAGGTCGTCACTTTCGTCGATGCTGCAGTCGGCGCCATGGTTGCTGCGAAAGAGCGACGACTCCCAGGCAAAGGCAAGCACCGCATCGCCGCGCAGGCGAAAGGCGCCACTGTCGGCGACCAGGCGGCGGTCGCCGTCGCGCAGCCGGTCCGGCTTGCAGCGCCGTGCCCGCCACCGGTGCCGGCGCGACATCGGCTGCGCTGGCCGCCGTGGCCGCTGCCGCCGCTGCCAGCACAATCACTTGCAGCGACCAGGCGCGCAACTGCGCCGCACTGGCGCGACGCACTGCGCGTTGCAAAGGCCTCATGCGCCGGCAGGCACCCGCGCATGCCAGTCGGTGGCCTGCTGGAAGCAGTGGGCCACATTGAGGAGCTTCGCTTCGCTGAAATAATTGCCGATGATTTGCAGCCCGACCGGGCGCTTGCCGTTTTTTTCACCGCTGCCGAAGCCGCACGGCACCGACATGCCGGGCAGGCCGGCCAGGCTGGTCGAGAGGGTGAAGATGTCGGCCAGATAATTGGCGACCGGATCGTCTGCCTTGTCGCCCAGGTCCCAGGCGACGGTGGGCGACACCGGTCCCATGATGACGTCGCACCGGGTAAATGCGGCGGCGAAATCCTGCGCGATCAGGCGCCGGATCTTTTGCGCCTGCAAATAATAGGCGTCGTAATACCCGTGCGAGAGCACGTAGGCGCCGACCAGGATGCGCCGCTTGACCTCTTCGCCAAAACCTTCGGCGCGGGTCTTGCGATACATCTCCGACAGGTCGCGGTATTGGCTGGCACGGTGGCCGTAGCGCACGCCGTCGAAGCGCGACAGGTTGGAAGACGCCTCGGCCGGTGCAATGACGTAATAGACCGGTATCGACAGCTCGGTTTTCGGCAATGAAATATCAACCAGGGTCGCACCCAGCCTTTCGAATTCCGCCAGGGCGGCGCGCACGGCCGCTTCCACGTCGCCGGCCAGGCCGGCGCCGAAGAATTCACGCGGCACGCCGATCTTCAGGCCCTGCAGCGGCGCGCTCAGGCTCGCCGTGAAATCTTCCGCCGGCCGCTCCAGGCTGGTCGAGTCGCGCGGATCGAAGGCGACCATGGCATTCAACAACAGGGCGCAATCCTCGGCCGTTCTCGCCATCGGCCCGGCCTGATCGAGCGAGGAGGCGAAGGCGATCATGCCGAAGCGCGATACGCTGCCGTAGGTCGGCTTGATGCCGGTGACGCCGCACAGCGACGCCGGTTGCCGGATCGAGCCGCCGGTGTCGGTGGCCGTCGCCGCCGGCGCCAGCCGGGCGGCGATTGCCGCAGCCGAGCCGCCCGAGGAGCCGCCCGGTATGGCGGCATGGTCCCAGGGATTTTTTACCGGACCGAAATGGGAGTTCTCGTTGGACGAACCCATGGCGAATTCGTCGCAATTGAGCTTGCCAAGAGTCACCATGCCGGCGCTTTTGAACTGTTCCACCACGGTTGCGTCGAACGGGCTCGTGTAGTTCTCCAGCATTTTCGAACCAGCCGTGGCACGCCAGTCGCGCGTGACGAAAATGTCCTTGTGGGCAATCGGGATGCCCGTCAAAAGCGTGGCGGTCCCCTGCGCCAGCCGCAAATCCGCCGCTTCTGCCTGCGCCATGGTCAAGTCGGCGTCAACGTGCAGGAAAGCATTGAGGTCACTGCCGGCGATGCGCTGCAGATAGACCTGCGCCAGTTCGCAAGCCGAGATTTTCCGGGCCTGCAGCAACGCCGAGAGTTCTTTGAGAGTGTGGGTATGCATAACGATCTTTTCAGGGGAGCAGCGGGGCAGGCGCCCGGTTTCCGGGGTGACGTCAGTCGATTACCTTCGGCACCAGGTACAGGCCGTCCTGCGTGGCGGGCGCGCAGGCCTGGTAGGCTTCGCGCCGGTTCGGCTCGGTCACGACATCGTCGCGCAGGCGCAGAGCCAGTTCAGGCCGCAGTTCGGCAATCGGATGATTCAGGGGCGTGACACCTGTGGTGTCGACCGCGCGCATCCGTTCGACCAGCGCGAAGATGCCGTTCAGTTTGTCGAGCGTCTGCTCGGCCTGGGTGCCGGTCAGTTCCAGCTGTGCGAGCACCGCCAGGCGTTTTACATCGGAGATATCGAGGGCCATGGGAAGGGCGTGTACGGGCCACGCGGAATAAAGTTTTTAAATTGCTAAAGATCGCGCTAAACCGCTGGAAAATTCGACAAAATACAGCATCAAGCACGCATTTTTTGGAGTTTCCACACGCTAAGTTCATTAGGATTATAAGGTAGAATGTCGGGTTAATGTCGCCTGAGCGCCCAACGGCAGCCGGCGGCGCCCTCATCATCCTAAAAAAGTTTAAGCGCATCATTGTTGCGCATCAGGACCCTACATGTTTGGATTTTTACGCAGTTACTTTTCGAATGATCTGGCAATCGATCTGGGAACCGCCAATACCTTGATCTATGTGCGCGGCCTTGGCATCGTTCTCGACGAACCTTCGGTGGTGGCAATTCGCCAGCAGGGCGGACCGAACGGCAAGAAAACGATCCAGGCCGTCGGCAAGGAAGCCAAGCAGATGCTGGGCAAGGTGCCGGGCAACATCGAGGCGATCCGGCCGATGAAGGATGGCGTGATCGCCGACTTCACCGTCACCGAGCAGATGTTGAAGCAATTCATCCGCATGGTGCATGACTCGAAGCTGGTCCGTCCTTCACCGCGCATCATCATTTGCGTGCCGTGCGGCTCGACCCAGGTCGAGCGCCGCGCGATCCGCGAGTCGGCCCTTGGCGCCGGCGCCTCCCAGGTGTTCCTGATCGAAGAACCGATGGCCGCTGCCATCGGCGCCGGCCTGCCGGTGTCGGAAGCGACCGGTTCGATGGTCGTCGACATCGGCGGCGGCACCACCGAAGTCGGCGTGATCTCGCTGGGCGGGATGGTGTATGCCGGGAGCGTGCGCGTCGGCGGCGACAAGTTCGACGAA
>JANXSS010000184.1 GCA_025356535.1 Herminiimonas sp. | reverse complement strand
GCGCAGGCCGCGGGCAGCAGCGTTTTGCGCCGCTCAACAGCTGGCCCGACAACGTCAGCCTGGACAAGGCACGCCGCCTGCTGTGGCCGATCAAGCAGAAGTATGCCGAAAAACTCTCCTGGGCCGACCTGATCATCCTGGCCGGCAACGTGGCCCTGGAAAGCATGGGCTTCAAGACCTTCGGCTTTGCCGGCGGCCGCCAGGACGTGTGGGAACCCGATCATGATGTGTACTGGGGCCGCGAGACAAAGTGGCTGGGCGGCGACGTGCGCTATTCGCAGGGCTCGCCCGGCGCTGAGGCGCAGCATGGCGTGCTGGTGAAAGACGACGACAGCGAAGTGCCGCACACGCGCGACCTCGAGAATCCGCTTGCCGCCGTGCAGATGGGCCTGATCTACGTGAATCCGGAAGGCCCGGACGGCAAGCCCGACCCGCTTGCGGCGGCCATCGACATCCGCGAGACCTTCGCCCGGATGGCCATGAACGATGAAGAGACCGTGGCGCTGATTGCCGGCGGCCACAGCTTCGGCAAGACCCACGGTGCCGGCCCGGCCGACCATGTTGCAGACGAGCCCGAGGCAGCCGGCATCGAGGCGCAGGGCTTCGGCTGGAAAAACAGCTTTGGCGCAGGCAAGGGCGGCGACACCATCACCAGCGGCCTGGAAGTGACCTGGACCGCGACCCCTACGCAGTGGAGCAACAACTACGTCGAGAACCTGTTCGGCTTCGAATGGGAACTGACGAAAAGTCCTGCCGGCGCGCATCAATGGGTGGCCAACGGCGGCGACGGCATGATACCCGACGCACACGACCCGTCCAAACGCCACCGCCCGACGATGCTCACGACCGACCTGTCGATGCGGGTCGATCCAGCCTACGAAAAGATTTCCCGGCGCTTCCTGGAAAATCCCGATCAGTTCGCCGACGCCTTCGCGCGGGCCTGGTTCAAGCTGACCCACCGCGACATGGGACCGCGTGCCCGTTATCTCGGCGCCGACGTGCCGGCCGAGGAACTCGTCTGGCAAGATCCACTGCCTGCGGTGGACCATGCGCTCATCGATCAGAGCGATGTCGCGGTCCTCAAGAAACAGGTGCTGGCATCGGGCCTGACGGTTGCCGAACTGGTTGCCACGGCCTGGGCGTCGGCGTCGACGTTTCGCGGTTCCGACAAGCGCGGCGGCGCCAACGGCGCCCGCATTCGCCTGGCGCCGCAAAAGGACTGGGCCGTCAATCAGCCCGAGCAGCTCGACAAGGTGCTGCAGAAGCTCGAATCGATTCGTGCGGCATTCAATGCGGCGCAATCGGGTGGAAAGAAAGTCTCGCTGGCCGACCTGATCGTCGTGGCAGGCAATGCCGGCGTCGAGCAGGCTGCCGGCAAGGCCGGTCATGAAATCAATCTTGCGTTCGCGCCGGGTCGCACCGACGCTTCACAGGAGCAGACCGATGTCGTGTCGTTTGCGCCGCTGCAGCCGATCGCGGACGGTTTCCGCAATTACCAGAAGACCCGCTACAGCGTACCGGCCGAGGCGCTGCTGATCGACCGCGCCCAGCTGCTGACCCTGACCGGGCCGGAGATGACGGTATTGATCGGTGGCCTGCGGGTTCTGGGCGCCAATGTCGGCAACGGGCGCGATGGTGTTTTCACCAAAAATCCCGGAACGCTGAGCAACGACTTTTTCGTCAACCTGCTCGACATGGGCACCGAATGGCAACCGGCCTCAGGCGCCACGGAGCAGTTTGTCGGGCGTGACCGCAAGAGCGGCGAACAGAAGTGGACCGCTACCCGCGTCGACCTGGTGTTCGGATCGAACGCACAGCTGCGCGCCGTCGCGGAAGTGTATGCGACGGCAAACGCGTCAGGGAAGTTCGTCGACGATTTCGCTGCAGCCTGGACCAAGGTGATGAACCTGGACCGCTTCGACATCATGTAGACGGCGTACGCTGACCGGCGTGTGAAACGAGCCGGTCAGAACGCTTCCCAGTCGCCGCCGGCCGTCGACGCCAGCACAGGCCGTGCCGGGGTTGGCGCGGCCGCCGCACGGGGTCGCTGTGCCGGGCGCATCGGCGGGGATTTGCCGATGCGCTGGGCCAGCGCGGCCTTTTCCCGCATGCGTGGCGTGACCTGCGCGGGTCTTGCGGCGAGCGCCTGCTCGCTTCCGTTGCGAAAGACACTGACGACTTTCGACAGATTGGCTGCCTGGTCCTGCAAGGATTCGGCGGCCGCTGCCGCTTGCTCGACCAGCGCCGCATTCTGCTGGGTGACTTCATCCATCTGGGCGATGGCCTGATTGATCTGCTCGATGCCGGCGGTCTGCTCCTGGGTTGCCGCCGTGATCTCGCCCATGATGTCGGTCACCCGTCTGACGCTGTCGACGATTTCGTTCATCGTCGCGCCGGCCTGGTCGACCTGGCGGGCGCCGACCTCGACCTTCTGCACCGAGTCGCCGATGAGCGACTTGATTTCCTTTGCCGCCGCCGCCGAGCGCTGCGCCAGGTTGCGTACTTCCGACGCCACCACCGCAAAGCCGCGGCCCTGCTCGCCGGCGCGGGCGGCTTCGACTGCGGCGTTCAATGCCAGGATGTTGGTCTGGAAGGCGATGCCGTCGATGACGGCGATGATGTCGACGATCTTGCGCGAGGATTCATTGATCGACCCCATCGTCTGGACCACTTCGGCCACGACCGCGCCGCCTTTTTTCGCCACGTCCGATGCCGTCATCGCCAGGCCGTTGGCCTGCCGCGCATTGTCGGCATTCTGCTTGACGGTCGAGGTCAGTTCTTCCATCGAGGCGGCGGTTTCTTCCAGCGAACTGGCCTGCTGCTCGGTGCGCGACGACAGGTCGAGGTTGCCGGAAGCGATTTCGCTCGACGCCGTGGCGATCGTGTCGGTGCCGCTACGGACCTGGCCGACGATGCCGGCCAGGTTGTCGCGCATCGAGCGCATGGCAAACAAGAGACTGGTCGTGTCGTTGTCCTTCAGCTTCACCGGCGTACCCAGGTCGCCGGCGGCGATGCGTCCGGCAATCTCGGCCGCATAGGCGGGCTCGCCGCCGAGCGACTTCTGGATGCCGCGGGTGATCCAGGCAGCGATCAGCAGGCCGGCCACCAGCACGCCGGCCAGAATGCCGATCAGGCTGGTCTGGGCCGAACCGTAGGTCCGCTCCGCATTGTCGGCGCCTTTTTGCAGCAGGCCGTTTTCATGCCGGATCAAGTCCTTGATCGCGTCGATGTAGCTGGTCTGCAGGCTGTTCGTCTCGGAAAACATCAGATTGAGTGCCTGGTCGCTCTGGCCTGCCTTCTTCAGTTCGAGTACGCGATTGCGGCTGCCGCCGTACGCCTTGCGGCGCTCCTTGACGGTGGCAAACAGCGTCTTTTCCTGATCCGTGACCAGGTGTTTTTCGAGGATCGTGGTGTTGTCGTTGACCAGCTTGACCGTGGTGGCCAGGATCGCTTCGGCGCGCGCGATGGCCGCAGGTTCGACGCCGGCGTGCCCGCCCGAGGTGACGATGAACGCGAAGGCCCGCGCATAGTCGTAGGCTGCCTGGATGTTCTGATTGGCGATGTCGGTCTTGGGCAGGATGTCGTTCTTCATTTCGCGAAAGCCGCCCATGACCGACGACAGCATGCTGGCGCCGGTAAATGCCAGGACCGCGGAAAAGCACA
>JANXSS010000164.1 GCA_025356535.1 Herminiimonas sp. | reverse complement strand
CGCCGGCGCCCTGTCCTGCCAGGCCGCCGGCGACCGCACCAAGGGCGGCGCCGGCTGCCATGCCGATCGGGCCGCCAACGGTGCCCAGTGCGGCGCCTGCCGCCGCGCCGCCGGAAGCGCCAACGCCGCCGGCGAGGTTATGCTGGCCGAGCGCGTCGCCCGGCTTTGGATTGACGACCTCCGCACCACCCTTGCCCGCCATGCCGCCGGCGACTGCGCCGACTGCCGCACCGGCGGCCATGCCGATCGGCCCGCCCACGGCACCTGCCGCGGCACCGGCCATCGCACCGCCGCTGGCACCGATGCCTTTGCCCAGATTGTGGTCGTTGAGGTTGTCGCCGGCGTCAGGATTGACCACTTCGGCTGCCCCCTTGCCTGCCAGGCCACCGGTCACCGCGCCGACGACTGCGCCGCCGACGGTGCCGATCGGGCCGGCGACCGAGCCGATTGCCGCACCGGTCAACGCACCCGCGCCGGCGCCCAGGCCGGTACCGATGACATGTTCGCCCTTGCTTTCCTTGAACTTGTTTTCGAAGTGCATTGCATCGTCGTCCGAACGTGGCGTCACGCCCATCAGGATGCCGCCATTGCGGATGCCTTCTTCATAGTGCTCGACGCGTTCTTCCGGAATGCCGTAGCCGATCAGGGCGCCGATGATGCCGCCGGTCGCGCCGCCGGCGCCGGCGCCGGCGATTGCCGCAGCCAGCGGGCCGGCCACCACCAGGCCCAGGCCCGGCACCACCAGAGACGTGCCGACGGCTGCGATGGCAGCGACGATGGCGCCGAGCGAGCCGCCGATTGCGCCGCCAATGCCGGCGCCTTGGGCGGCCTTGCTGCCAAGCTCGGTTTCCACGCTCTCGGTGCCGGCGAAGTGCCGGGCACGCGCCTCGTCCGACATGACCAGGTTGACATCGTCGCGCGAATAGCCGCGCTCGGTGACGGCCTGGTAAGCACTTTCAGCGCTGTTGCGGTCCGGGAAAAGGCCGGTGACCATCTTGTTTTTCGATCGAGAAAATGCGTCGGACATGGTGTTCTCCTGTTTGATTGAGGCCCTCAAGATAGGAGCAAATCCGGGACGGGTCTGTGCGACAGCACGCAAAGACATTGTGTTTATGTCATCTGTTTTCGTAGGTCGCCGCCTGGCAATGCGCCTGGCATTTCTCTAAAGAATTCGCTCCCAATCAAGCGTCTCAGGTGACATGGAGACGCTCTAGCAGGGCCATCAGTGCCGCCGGGTCGGCCGGCTTGACGAAGTAGTAGTCGAAGCCTGCCGCAATCGAGGTGTCGCGATCGAATTTCTTGCCGTAGCCGGTGACGGCAATCAGCGTGGCGGCCGACATCTGCGGCATGCCGCGCAAGCGGCGCGCCAGCTGGTTGCCGTCCATGCCGGGCAGGCCGATATCGAGCAGGCAGGCGTCCGGCGGCTCGGCGCGCACGCGCTCGATTGCCATGTAAGGCTCGTGTTCGATGGTGACATGGTGGCCGACCGACTCCATGAAGGCGCCCAGCATTTCGGCGGCATCGGCATTGTCGTCGACGACCAGCAGGCGCAGACGCTTGTCGCGCCGGGGCAGGGCTGCCTGCGCCGATTGCCAGCCGCCGAGCGCCGGCGCATCGACGATGCGTGACAGGTACACCGTGAATGCGGCGCCCTGCCCCTTGCCGTTGCTGGCGGCGGCAACGCTGCCGCCATGCAGGGCGACCAGGCTGCGCACCAGCGCCAGGCCCAGCCCCAGTCCGCCCTGCGAGCGATCCGGCGTCCGCTCGGCCTGGGTAAACAGGTCGAAGACATGCGGCAGCAGGTCTGTCGGTATGCCGATGCCATTGTCGCGGATGCACACCGAAACCTGCCGCGCGCTGGCCTCGACGACAAGCTCCAGCAGGCCGCCTTCGGGCGTGTATTTCGCGGCATTGTTGAGCAGGTTCGTCAGCACCTGCACCAGCCGCTTCTGGTCGCCCATGAGCTCGATGGCGTCGGCCGGCATGCGCACCGAAAGATCCTGGCGCCGCGCATTGATGATCGGGCGCACCTGCTCGACGGCGTCGGTGACCGCCGCCATGATGCCCAGGCGCTTGCGTTCGAGGACGATCAGGCCGCGCGTGACGCGCGAGACATCCAGCAGATCGTCGATCAGGCTGGTCATGTGACCGACCTGGCGGCCGATGATGTCGCTGGTTTTTTTCACCAGCTCCGGCTTCAGGGCGGGCATCTTCAGCAGCTGGGCTGCGGCGCTGATGGGCGCCAGCGGATTGCGCAGTTCGTGCGCCAGCATCGCCAGGAACTCGTCCTTGCGCCGGTCGGCCTCGCGCAGGTCCTGCTCGGCCTTCATGCGCTCGGTGATGTCGATCGATACGCCGCGCACGGCAATGGCTACGCCCTTTGCATCGCAACGCACCTTGCCGCGTACCTGCAGCCACATCACGCCCTGGTCGCTCGGCCGGATCAGGCGCACGCATTCATGGTATTGGCCGCAACAGGCAATGGCCTGCTGGCGGGCGGCATGCAACTTTTGCACGTCCGCCGGGTGCAGCGACGCCCAGACCGCCTGCGCGGTATGCCAGTCGCTGCCGAAGATTGCCACCGCATTGTCCGAAAACTTGACCGTGCCGCTGACCAGGTCCATGTCCCAGATCACCATGCGGGCGGCCAGCATGCCTTCGCGCAGGCGTTCGTCGGCCTCGCGCTGCGCCTGCTGGGCATCATGCGCATCGGTGACGTCATGGCCCTGGGCAAAGATGCCGGAAACCTTGCCGTCGGCGGTAAACAAGGGCTGATACACCAGGTCGATGTAACGGTCGGTGAGCGGGCCGTCGGCGTGGCGCTGTATGCGCGCCTTGATGCTGCGCGCAACCATGGCCTGGCCGGTCGAAAAGACCTGGTCGAGCAACTCCCGGAAGCCCTGCCCTTCCATCTCCGGCAGCGCTTCGAAAACCGGCTTGCCGATGATGTCGCGGTGGCCCACCAGCTGATAATAGGCTTCGTTGACCATCTCGAAGACATGCTGCGCACCACGCATGACGGCAATGAAACCGGGCGCCTGGTTGAACAGGCTGCTCAGGTGCATGCGTTCGTCGTTGAGGATGCGCTTCATCGCTTCATGCAGCTGCGCGCGGTTCAGGCCCTCGGGCTGGTGCACCTCGCTGGGCGCACCGTCGACCTGCGCCACCCCGGCGACGCGATCGAACGTGTAGAGATCGGTGACGTCGATCGCATTTTGCGACACGAAGGCGACCTTGCCATTGGCGTCGAGTACCGGTGTGTGGACGGCGCTCCAGTAACGCTCCTCGAAAATCGTGCCGGCAGGCGTCTGGCGCGGAATGGCATAACGCAGGAACGCCGTGGTCTGCGGCAGGCGCGTCTGCAGCGCCTGTTCGATGGCTGCCGTGACCTGGGCCACGTTGGTCGACTCGGGATCGGCCGGGTCTGCCGGGAAGGCCTCGAAGATGTGCTGGCCGATGATGTCGGCGGTCCTGCCGGTGGCTTTCAGGTACGCCTGATTGGCGCCGATGATCACCAGCGCCGGATCGATCAGGAGATACGGGTAAGGTGACGCATCGAACAGCGCGCCATAGTCGGGAAGAGTGTGCATTGCGCGATTTTCGCGAAGCTTCAGAGGTGAGATGGAAATGCCGGATCGACCAAAGACCGACGCGCAAGCAGGCAGCGACGGTCGACGGATGCCGAGGTGTCGTTGCCGATCGGCGCGTTGCCGGTGCATCCATACCGTTTTTGACAAATGGCAACATACCGCGCAAGCCGGAAAGTTAGCTGTGCGTCAGCCAACTTAGAACCGGCACGTTTGGCGCGCCGGAACGAACTTTGCAAAATAATGGTGTCAGAACAGGCGGATTGATGATTTTGACGCACTGCGCAATTCAAGCTAATTTGAAAAAGGATTCTCCATGTTCGACACCACTTATAAAACCATCGAGTCACCGGGCAAGCTCGGCATTGCCCTCGGCGTTGCCGCCGCGCTGGCCGCCGCTGCCCTGGTGGTCCGCCGCAAGGCAGCCCGGGCGGAGGCCGACAATCCGCCGGCCGGCAAGTTCGTCGACGTCGACGGCGTGCGGCTGCACTATCTGGAGCGCGGCAGTGGCGCACCGATCGTCCTGCTGCATGGCAATGGCAGCATGATCCAGGATTTCACCCTCAGCGGCGTGATGGACGGGCTGGCGCAACAGCACCGCGTGATTGCATTCGACCGGCCTGGCTTCGGCCATTCCAGCCGTCCCGAAGGCCGGATCTGGGACCAGGCGGCGCAGGCCAGGCTTTTGAAGAGCGCCTTCGACCGGCTCGGCATCGAGCGCCCGGTTCTGGTCGGCCATTCCTGGGGCACGATGGTGGCGAACGCCTTCGCGCTGGCCTATCCGGAAAGCGTGACGCGCCTGGTGCTGATGTCGGGCTACTACTATCCGACGCCGCGTCTGGATGTACCGGTCATGTCGATACCGGCCGTGCCGGGCATCGGCACCGTCATGCGCCATACCCTGTCGCCACTGATCAGCCGCATGCTGTGGCCGCTGATCCGCAAGCAGCTGTTTGCACCGGCAGAAGTCTCCGCCAGCTTTTTGAAATGGCCGGTCTGGATGACGCTGCGCCCCTCGCAACTGCGCGCCAGCGCCGCCGAGACGGCAATGATGATTCCGGGCGCCATGCACATGGCCGGACGCTATGGCGAACTGAAAATGCCGGTCACCGTCCTGGCAGGCGACGGCGACAAGATCGTCAACACGGCGGTGCAGTCCGAGCGCCTGCATGACGCCGTGCCACAGAGTACATTGCAGCTGGTGCGCGGGGCCGGCCACATGGTGCATCACATCGATGCGCAGACGGCAATTGCCGCAATCCTCGGCCAGGAGACGCAGGCTGCGCAGGCGCCTGCGTCGTCGCCTGACGATACGCCCGATCTGCCTGCCGCGACAACGGCCGTCAATCCGACCCTGCAAGCCGCTGCGCTCTGAGCCCGACTGCCGGCTGGCGTTACGGTTTTACAACGTCATCAGGCAGTAATGCTAATTATTTATAACTAAGTGCATCGATGCACATTACAGCGATGCAATGCGCCGTATTCTTGATGCAGGAGAACTTTCAACGAGGCGGAGCGCGGATCATGAACGGCACCAGAATCAAAGGCATCGGATTGATCACCCTCGGCACCATCGAGCACACCGCCGGCAGGCTCTTGCGCAACCGGCGCATGCAGTCGGCCGGTTTTGCGCACCGCATCGCCGGCGCATCGAAACTGGCAATCGCGCATGCGATGGTGCGCATCGGCGCGCGCCTGCAGGCTGCCAAACAGGTGCGCGCACCCGAAACAACGCAACGCTGACGCATCGGCCGCCCTGTGGCGGCGCAGTTCTTCGCTATACTGCGACGCATGTACCGAGCACAATGCAGTCTACCGGCGCCGGCGGGTTCGGCACCGCGCAAGAACCCAGGTTTCTGCTTGCCTGTACTCCTACCAGCCTGCTGCAATCCCGGCCGGCATGCCCACCCTGCCACGGTACTGCCTTGATCCCTTCGAGCTATACGGTTGCCGTGCGCAGCCTGTGCGAATTCACCGCAAAGCAAGGCGACCTCGACCTGCGCTTCACGCCGTCGCCGACGGCCCAGGAAGGCATCGCCGGACACAAGGTGGTCACTTCCCGGCGCGCGCCCGGTTATCTCAGCGAGGTCAGCCTCGCCGGCCACTACGGCGCGCTGCACGTGCGCGGGCGTGCCGATGGCTACGATCCCGATGCCAACCGCATCGAAGAAATCAAGACCTTTCGCGGCGACCTCTCGCGCATGCCGGACAATCATCGGCAGTTGCACTGGGCGCAGGCAAAGATCTACGCCTGGCTGCTCTGCGCAGCGCGCGGCCTGCCGGAAATACGCGTGGCGCTGATCTATTTCGACATCGGCAGCCAGGACGAGACCGTGCGCGAGCGCCTGTATGCGGCGCCCGAACTGGAGGGTTTTTTCAACCTGCACTGCAGCCGTTTTTTGCAATGGGCCGAGCAGGAAATGCGTCACCGCACGGCCCGCGACGCGGCGCTGGCGGTGCTGGAGTTTCCGCATGCGGCGTTTCGCAGCGGCCAGCGCGCCCTGGCAGAAGCGGTCTACCGCGCCGCCTGCAGCGCACGCTGCCTGATGGCGCAGGCGCCCACCGGCATCGGCAAGACGATCGCGACGATTTTTCCGGCATTGAAGGCGATGCCCGGCCAGAACCACGACAAGCTGTTTTTTCTCACTGCAAAGACCTCGGGCCGGCGGGTTGCGCTCGATTGCCTGGCCCGCATCGGCGCCAGCGCGCCGGCCCTGCCGCTGCGGGTCATCGAGATCGTCGCCCGCGACAAGGCCTGCGAGTATCCGGAGCGCGCCTGTCACGGCGACGCCTGTCCGCTGGCGCAGGGGTTTTATGACCGGCTGCCGGCAGCGCGCGCCGCGGCGCTGGCATTGACTTCGACCACGACGACGACCACGACGACGACACCGACGACGACCGCGACCGCGCCGGACCCCGGCCTGCCCGGCCTGGTGCTGCTGGAGCGCCGGGCCGTGCGCGCGGTCGCGCTGGCGCATCAGGTCTGCCCGTATTACCTGACCCAGGAGCTCACGCGCTGGGCCGATGTGGTGGTGGCCGACTACAACTATTACTTCGACATGGCGGCAATGCTGTTCGCCCTGACCATGGCAAACGACTGGCGCGTCAATGTGCTGGTCGATGAAGCGCACAACATGGTCGAGCGCGCCCGCAAGATGTATTCGGCCAGCCTCGACCAGCAGGTGCTGCAGGCACTGCAACCGGTGGCGCCGTCGGTGTTGCGCGCGCCGCTGGCAGCGTTGACGCGCCAGTGCAGTGCGCTGCCGTTGGCCGCCGGCGCCACCTATGCCGTGCTGCCGGCGCTACCGGCGCCGTTTCGGGCAGCGTTGCAGACCCTGCTTTCAGCGATGAGCGAATTTCTGGCCGAGCATCCGGCCGGCGCGCATCAGGCGCTGCTGGCGTTCTACTTCGATGCGCTGCAGTTCTCGCGCCTGGCCGAAAGCTTCGAAGCGCATTCGCTGTTCGATGTCAGCGTTGCCACGGCGCCGAGCACCGGCGCCGTGGTGCTGACGCTTGCCGCGCCGCGCCGGCCCGACGCACGGACGCTATGCATCCGCAACATCGTGCCGGCGCCGTTTCTGAAACCGCGTTTTCTGGCGGCGCGCTCGGTGACGCTGTTTTCGGCCACATTGAGCCCGGAGCGGTTCTATCGCGATACGCTCGGCCTGCCCGAGGACGCCGCCTGGGTCGATGTGCCGTCGCCCTTCGCCGCCGATCAACTGTCGGTGCAGATCGTCGGGCGCATTTCGACCCGCTTTGCCGACCGTGCCCATTCGCTGCTGCCGATCGTCGAACTGATGGCACGCCAGTTTGCCGCCCAGCCCGGCAACTACCTGGCGTTCTTCAGCAGCTTCGACTACCTGCAGCAGGTATTGGCCCTGCTGGCCGAGCGTCATCCGGCCATTCCGGTATGGGAGCAGTCGCGCCGCATGGATGAAGCGGCCAAGGACGGTTTCCTGGCGCGCTTCGCGCCGGACGGCGCCGGCATCGGCTTTGCGGTACTCGGCGGCGCCTTTGCGGAAGGCATCGACCTGCCGGGCCGCCGGCTGATCGGCGCCTTCATCGCCACGCTCGGTCTGCCGCAGCTCAATCCCGTCAACGAGCAGATGATGCAGCGCATGGAACGCACCTTCGCCGCCGGCTATGACTACACCTACCTGTATCCGGGCATTCAGAAAGTGGTGCAGGCAGCCGGGCGCGTGATTCGCACCCGGGAGGACCGTGGCGTGGTCTACCTGATCGACGACCGTTTTTCCCGCCGTCAGGTGCGCGCCTTGCTACCGCTGTGGTGGAAGGTCGGGCAGGAGCAGTTGCCGGCCTAGCCCGTGTTTGACAGGATACTGCGCGCAACACCTCCGGCGCCGTATGACTTGCCGGCGCTGCAGCCACGTTTTCAGGCCAAGCGCCGATGCCCCGGCTTGCCACGATTGCGGCAAGAAGCATCCGATTGCGCGGTGTCGCACAGACCGGCGTGGCGCGCGCTTTTATTGTCGGGTTTCTCGGCGCGAAACAGAAGAAACAGCAACCGACAAGGCGCATTCGACGATGACCGAACTGATCGGCTGGCTGGCAACGGCCATCCTGTGCGCAACCATCCTGCGCCAGGTCTATACCCAATGGAAGACCAAGGCGACGGCCGGGGTATCGCACTGGTTGTTCATCGGCCAGCTTGCTGCCTCGGCTGGCTTCGTGGTCTACAGCTACCTGCTTGAAAACTGGGTATTCGTGTTTTCGAATGTCTTCCTGCTGGTCACTGCAATGATAGGTCAGGTGCTCTACCTGAAAAACCGAAAACAGGGCGAGGCAGACAAAAGCGGCTGAGCAACGATGCGGCAAGCCCGCCGGCGCCGCCGCGGCAATGGGTACCGTCTGCGCGGTTTTCGTTGCCAGGCAGGTCGGTATGCGTAACATGGCTGTGACCAGGACCCAGCCTGTCAAAGCCACTGCCGCATACGCCTCTGTCGGGCTTACCGAAATCGCCGATGAACAAACTGCTGCACAGCCTGATCAACCTGACATCCGAACGCGAGCGCCAGAAAATCGACGGCGGGCTCGCAACGGCGTTATACGAAAGCACCGGCGCAATCGAATGCGCCCTCTATCGCATCAGCATGCGCAGCAGCGGCGCATGGCTGGAGCGCCAGGCAATCGCAGCAGGCGGCGTGACGACGGTTACAACGCCGGAGCAACCCGCTGCTGCCGGGGCGCTTGGCGACTTTCCGGTGCTGGTCGCCTGCATCGATGCGCATGCAAGCCAGGCCTTCGAAAGCCTGTCGGAAAACCGCCTCGCCACCTGGATACCGGTCTGGGGCGAGAGTGGCGCCCGCGTTACCACCTGCGTGCGGCTGGTCACGCCGGCCCGGCCGGAGCAGGCCATGCTCGATGACGTGCAGGGCCTGCTCGAGGTCTACCAGAATTTCACCCGCCTGCTGGAAGACAACGAGCACGATTCCCTGACCGGCCTGCTCAACCGCAAGACCTTCGACCGGCGGTTTTCGGAACTGGTCGGCACCGCGGTGTCGACCATCCAGCGGCCACCCGATCTGCAGCAGGCCGAGCGTCGCACTGGCGACAGCGTGACCGCACACTGGCTGGGCGTGCTCGACATCGATCACTTCAAGAAGGTCAATGACCAGTTCGGCCATGTTTATGGCGACGAGGTCCTGATCCTGCTGGCCAACATATTGAAGGCGTCGTTTCGCGACCAGGACCGGGTCTACCGGTTCGGCGGCGAAGAGTTCGTGGTGCTGTTGCGTGCGACCACGGCCGCGGATGCGAAAAAATCCTTCGAGCGTCTGCGCGCCCGCGTCGAGGCGCATGAATTCCCGCAAATCAAGCAAGTGACGATCAGTCTTGGTTTTGCCAGCATCACGCAGGAGACGCCTGTGACGATCCTCGGCCATGCCGACCAGGCGCTGTACTACGCCAAGGGGCATGGGCGCAACCAGGTCTGCTTCTATGACGAACTGGCCGCCAGTGGCCAGATCGGCAGCCTGGTGGTGCATCAGGACGCGGATTTTTTCTAGAGCAGAATTTGAAATGGCGCGCGGCGCGCGGATGCCGGTTCGACTCCTGCTCCGGGGTGCTGCGTCAGGCCGGCACTTTCATGCCGGCCTGCACCGCCGGGCGCGCATCGATTTCCGCAATCCAGCGATTCAGATTGGCAAACTGCGCGCGCACTTGCGGATGCTGTTGGCCGATGATGCGCAGGCCGGCCTTGGCCCAGGTATAGCAGGCAATGTCGGCGATCGAATAATCGCCCGCCAGATACGGCGTCGTGCCAAGGTGCGCGTCGAGAACGCCGAGCAGGCGCAGGCTTTCGTCGAAATACCGCTGCAGCGCAGGCAGGTTCGGCGCATCCTTCTGGCGATTGAAAAAGCCCCATTGACCGATCATCGGTCCCAGCCCGCCGATCTGCCAGAACAGCCAGGACAGGCATGCCATGCGCTGCGCCGGCGCACCTGGCATCAGCTTGCCGCTGCGCTCGGCCAGATAGATCAGGATCGCGCCGGATTCGAAAACGGTGACGTCGCCGTCAGGCAGCCGGTCGACGATCGCCGGTATCTTGCCGTTCGGATTGATGGCCCGGAATGCCGGTGTATCCTGCCCGCCCTTGCCGATGTCGACCGGGTGGACGGTGTAGGGCAAGCCGCATTCTTCCAGCATGATCGGGATTTTCTGGCCGTTCGGTGTGCCCCAGGTGTACAGGTCGATCATCGCGCTCTCCAAAAATTTTGATGGTAGCGCAGCGCCCCCGATCGTGCAGCCCGAGGAAAAATCGCCTAGTACACGTACTGCAGACGCATCGAAAACGTCTTCGCATGCTCGGCGAAAATCGATCCGGTCAGATAGCTTGCCTCGTATTTCAGCGCCTGCGACGTGCCCAGCGGCAGGCTGCCCGCCAGCATCGGCCCGATGCGGTGCGACTGCTCGCGGCGCGGCGCCCAATGGTCCCATGCGCCGAGTTCGCCGAAGCCCTGCAGGCCGGGCTGCAGCATGGGCGTTCAGCGGTACTTCACCTGCCACTGGTACTTCATTTGCAGCGGCGCTGCGCCGGCGCTGCGGTAGGTGCGATAGGTGCGATCAAACAGCAGATTGGCATTGACCTGGGTGCGGCCGAAGTCGGTCTGCATGACCGGGCCGAATTCAAGATTCACGCCACCGCCTTCGCCGAAATATTCGACATCGGCACCGGCCGACGGCGCTCGATACTTGCGGATGTTGGTGTGCAGCGCCAGGTCGAACGGATACTGCCCGTGCGTCAGCAAAAAATCGTTTTGCCAGGCGACGTCGCTTCGCTGCGTGCCGGTTTGCGGCGTGTGCAGATAGCCGACCAGCAGCTCCGTGTACCAGGCGCGCGTGACGCCGTAACCGAGGCCGACCTCGGGGCCGCTCACGCGCGGGTCGCCGGGAATCTTCACCGACCAAAGCCGGAAGTCGACGGTTTTCTCGCCGGCGTTTTCGTAGGTGGGAACAAGGTAATAGGTGGGTTCGCTCAAGGCGGTTTGCTGCAACCCGGCGAGACAGAACATTGAAACCAGTAGTTTTTTCACGAAGCCGGATCGGTGGAAAGATGCGCTTGATTGCGCCAGGCCGCATTACCTGCAGGGCAAGGCTATTTCTTGTCGGCACTAGTGTCAAATTTCTGCGTCAACTTTCGCCAGATCGGTTGGATTACGACCACAACGCCGGGCCATAACCTGGCTTGCAATCCAGACAACCCTAAAAAGCTGAGTCAGCCGGCCCTGCGCCGGTCACAGCGGCGGCCATGGTGCAGGCGGCTGCCACTCCAGCACCTGCCAGCGTGACGCCGCGCCGCTCCAGCAGAGGTCCACCGCCTGCCCCGCTTGCAGCAGCCGCCATGCCGGGCCGCTGCCGGGGGTTTTCAGGTCGGGCGACATCATGCGCAGGTCGATGCGCGTCGCCTCGCGCCAGGGCAGGGTCGCATGCCGGATTTCCCAGCCATCGGCAGTACGCTTTCCGAAGGCGATTTCAAAGTCGAGCAAGGCCGGCCACGCCTGCAGGTCCGCTGCCTGGGCGGCTGACGTGCCGGGCAGGGTGCCTGCCGGCCAGGCCTGGGCGCGGCTGCGCACATGCATGACGTAGTCGCCGGCCACCAGCAGCAGGCGCGGTGCGGCGGGCGCGCCCGTGTCTTCCTGCAGGCATTGCAGGACCATGAAACCGGTATCCGAGCCAGGCAATTTTTGCCAGTGCTCCAGATAGACGCCATGCACGCCGGTCTCGATCAGGTGGGTCGGCGAAAACTGCATGAAGCCGGCGTCGGGGCCGGCCGCGGGCGGCTGAAAGTCCAGCAGTCGGTGCCAGGTGCAGACTTCCGCCTCTGCCGCAATGCTGACGGCGGTGCTGCCGGCAAAGCCCTGTTGCGTGGCCAGCCAGGCGCGCTGGGCCGCGCTGCAGTCGGCCAGTGCCGCCACGCTGGTGAAGTCCGGCCGCGCTGCGGGAATCCTGATGTCGGCATGCCAGTGCGCAGTCTGCAGCCAGAAGACGGTCGTTGCGGTGTCGCGCAGCGTCGGCGTCTGCAGCAAGGTGCGCTGCCAGACGCCGCGGTAACGCTGCGGCACCGGTTCGGCAGGCACCGGCGCGCTCATTCGTGCCACGCCGGGAACGCTTGCAGGCTGCGATAGAACGCGAAATCATGATTCGGCCAGAGCTGCGCGTTTTCTTCCCGCGCCAGGCGCTTGAGCTTGCGGATGCTGTCTTCGGCGCGGTCATATTGTTGCTGCCAGCAGCCGCCCGGCGCCACTTCATCGTCGATGTTTTCCATCAGGTCGGCTGCATCGCCGGCCAGGATTACCGGTGCGCCCGTCGGCATTTCGATCCACAGCGACATGTGGCCGGCAGTGTGACCGGGCGTGCTGACGGCCCGCACGCCGCTGCACAGGTCGTACTCGCCCTGCACCACGTGCAGCGGGCCATGGCCGATGAAGTCGTCCCTGAAGGCGGCGGCGTCGTCACCGCTCAGGGCCGCGTCGAGCTCGTCCTTCTGCACGTGCACGTCGGCGCCGCAGCCGCAGCGCGCCAGCTCGCCGAGTCCGCCGGCATGATCGAAATGCAGGTGGCCGATGAACACCAGGTCGATGTCGGCTGGCGCCAGGCCCAGGCGCGCGAGATAGGCGGGAATGCGCTGCTCGGGCGTCATCACCGGCGCACCGAAGGCAAACGTTGCGGGATCGTAGTAGTGCGCGCACAGCGCCGGCTCGTTGATCTTGCTGTAGTCGCAGCCGACGTCGTAGAGAATGCGGCCGTTGACCGTCTCGATCAGGTAGGCCAGGATCGGCGCATCGATCATTTCGCCGGCGCCGCGACCATGCGTCGAAATCGTTTTTTCGTAGCGGTGGGTCGCCGTCAGCAGCGGCCAGAGTTTTTTAACGGCGCTCATCGTTTCCTTTTCAGATTCCTGTGCCGATCAGGCTTGCATGAATTCGGCGCGCAGCGCCGCGGCGACGCGGCTGCTGACGTCATCGGCCATCAGCCGGCCCTTTTCCGCGGTTGCGCCGCGCGCCGACGACAGCACCCCCGAGGCAGGCACCCAGTGGGTATGCGTCGGATACATGTCGTAGGGTGGAAAATCGACCGCCGGGTCTGGCGGCAGCTTGTCCATGCCGACCAGGTCGGGAAAGTAATGCAGCATCATCGAGGTTTCGATCACCGCCGCATGCTCGAGCGCAAAGCCGGGAAAGCCATCCGGAAAGATCGTCTGCAACGTCGCCTCCGCCAGAAAATCCCAGTACTCCAGGCGCATGATGCGCATGGCGCTGGCGGCCCCGAGGCGGCGGCGCGCCAGGTCGATGCCTTCGACCAGGAACCACTGGTTTTCATAATGGCCGGAGACGACTGCGACATTGCGCACGCCATGCCGGCCAAGCTCGGCGATGATGTCGCAGGTCAGTGCCGCCAGGGTGGCGCCGTCGAGGCTGGTGGTGCCCTTGAAATGCTGGCCGCCGCCGCATTTGGGCTGCGACTTGTAGCCGTAGTTGAGCGTCGGCGCCACGATGCCGCCGACCTGCTGCGCCACGCTGCGGGCAACCGCCGCAGCCAACAGCGCATCGGTACCCAGCGGCAGATGCGGCCCATGCTGCTCCAGCGCGCCGACCGGCAGCAGGACGATGGCATTGGGGTCCTGCAGGCGTTCTTCGTAGGCGACCCAGCTCAGGTGATCCATCATCTCGATTTGCATTGCGCGGCTCCGGTGAGGTCAAGTGCGCGCCGGCGGTGCAGGCCGGCAGGCCGATATGTCTGCGACGGCGCAGCGCCGCCCAGGCTGTGTTAGACAGACGCAGCGAGCGGTTCGGATTTGTGCCGGGGGAGCGCCCGCATGCGTCGGTACGCGGCGCACCGAACCGCACCGCAGGCGCAACGCCGCAGCGCGCAGTAGCCTGTCAAGCACAGCCTAATGCGCATTGCGGGCCTCGAGCAGGGTCGCGCCGACGATCATGGCGCCGCCGAGCCACTCCTGCAGGCGCAGCACTTCGCCGCCGAGCAGCACTGCCGAGACCACCGCCACCAGCAGTTCGACCACCTGCAGCACGGCGGCGCGGCTGGCCTCCACATGGGTCACGCCATACGTCGTCATGAGGCTTGCGCCGAGCAGCCAGAGCAGCGCGAAAAGCGCCAGCAAAAGCCAGTGCACGGCGCTCAGATGCGGCATTGCCGGCGTCAGAAACAGCAGCCCGATCGCTGCCAGCACGGCGCTGCCGATGAAGGTCACCAGGGTGCGGCTGGCCAGCGGAATCGCGCGCGCCCGGCGGTTGACGATGCCGGCGCCGGTGTAGCACAGGCCGGCGGCCAGCGCCATGGCGTCGGCCATCGACAGCGGCGCGCGCCAGGCATCGCCGGCGGTCAGGATCACGGCCACGCCGCCCAGCGACAGGGCCACGGCGAGCAGGCGCCGCCGGCCCAGCCGCTCGTCGAGAAACAGCCAGCCGCCGATCGCACCCCAGGCGGGCAGCAGGTAAAACAGCAGCATGGCGCGCACTACCGGTCCCAGCATCAAGGCCGAGGTAAAGGCGACGTTGGCGCAACCGAAGAACAGGCCGATCAAGAGCAGCAGGCGCCATTCTCCGCGCCATAAGTGGCGCTGGCGCAGCAGCACCGGCAGCGAGAGCACCGCCAGCAATGCATACGCGCTCAGAGCGATGGTGTGGCCGGTCAGGCCCAGTTCGCCGAAGAACTTCAGCGGCAACCAGATCAGGCCCCAGCAGACGCCGCTTGCCATCAGCGCGAAAAATGCGGCGGGCGACTCGCGACGGCGCAGCGGGAGGCCGATGTCGATGGCGGTCATGACATGAGCGCGCCGCCGTTGGGCCCGAGCATCTGTCCGTAATAAAAGCGGGCATGGTCGCTGGCCAGGAACACCGAGGTCGAGGCGATCTCGGAGGGCGCCGCGGCGCGCGCTGCCGGTATGGCCAGTTCCCTGGCCCGCCAGGCAGCACTGATCAGCTCCAGCGACAGCATCGCGGTCTCGGTCGGCCCCGGTGCGATGCCGTTGATGCGGATGGCCGGCGCAAATTCGCGCGCCAGCGATTTCGTCAGGCCGACCACGCCGGCCTTGGCGGCGCAGTAAGCGGTGAATTCCGCCCGACCGAGATACGCCAGTTCGGACGCGATGTTGATGATGCAGCCGCTGCCACGCATCACCATACCGCGCAGCACTGCCTGGCTGCACAGGAAGACCGATTTCAAGTCGACTGCAATGACCCGGTCCCACTCGGCCTCGGCAATTTCCAGAAACGGTTTTTCCAGCAGGATGCCGGCATTGTTGACCAGGATATCGATCGGCCCGAGGCGCGCTTCGATCTGCGCGACCATCTGCGCGACAGCGCGCCCGTCGCTGACATCTGCCGCGAAAGAGGCTGCCACGCCGCCACCCGCCGCAATGCCTGCGGCGACGGCGCCGATCTCGCCGTCCTGGTTGAAATGATTGAGCGCCACCGCCGCGCCGCTGGCGGCCAGCGCTTCGGCAATCGCCCGGCCGATGCCGGTGGCGCTGCCGGTCACCAGCGCGACTTTACCCGCAAGATCAATCAGCACCCGCGCCTCAGACGGCGGTCAGAAACGACACGCCGGCGGCACCCAGGAAGTGATCGGCCCGTCCGGCCTCGCCGGACGCCAGCACCCGACCGTAGTCCGGTGCCAGGATGCGGTTGACGCGGTGGACATGAAAGCTTTTCAGAAGGCTCGCCACCGGCATCACCTGCACGCAGCCGTCGGCATACAGGGTGCGGTGCAGCGCCGGCAGGGCGTGCCACGGCATGGCCGGCTTTTCGTGATGGGCATTGTGGAAACCGAAGTTCAGCCACAGCAGGTTGAGCCAGCGGTTGTCGACGCCGACGATGTCGCTGAAGGTGTTTTCCTGCTCGTAGGCGCGGTCGCGTACCTTGTCGGCCGGCACCGGCGCATCGTCCATGATCGGATAGGCGTCATAGGTATGCTGGAAGCAGTCGGCAAAACGCAGCACCGTGATGAAGACCAGATAGGCTGCGCAGTAAAGCAGCAGTGCGGCCGGCGAGTACCAGCCCAATGCCGCAAACGCCGCGCTGCGCACGCAGAAGATGGCGATCACCCGCAGCCGCGCGGCCGCACTGTGGCCGGCCTGGAACGGCAGCGCCATGACGAAGCCGCGCATGAGGAATTCGACTGCCGGAATGTAGGCCCATTCGAGGGCCAGGACGGTGCGCCGCAACCAGCCCGGCGCCGCCAGCAGGTACGCCTTGACGTCGAAGGTGATGACGTCAGCGCGCTCGACGTGATGGCGCATGTGCTTCTTGCGCAGGTTGTCGAAACGGGCATAGCAGCTGCCGTTGATCCAGCTCATCAGCGTGCCCCAGCGCATGTTGACGGGACCGCTTCGAAAAATCGCATGATGCGCGAATTCATGGATGAAGTAGCCCGACCAGATCAGGCTCAGCGTGACCAGGCAAAAGCCGGCGGCGCGCGCCAGCCAGTGCGGAACCGTCAGCAGCGCCACGCCTGCCGGAAAGCCGAGCAGGACAAACGAGAGCGCGGCGCAGTTCGGCAGCGCGCCGTCGGCATAGCGAAAGAGTCGGGTCTGCATGGAATCCTCCAGGTGGCCGGTCCTGCGGCGCGCATTGCAGCACGCGCCGCAAGACCGCGGTACAGGTTTATTTTGCCTGCATGCCGGTGACGAATTGCGCATCGACGGTCGACTCCGTAGCGGGAATCTTGTCGATCTGCGCCTTGGCTTTCAGGATGCCGCCGATGATGGCGCCGCTGGCAAAATACGAAGTCGTATCCTTGCCCTTGACGAACGCCTTGGGCATCTCCGTCAGCGGTATGTTGTAGACACCGGTGAGCTGTTCCTTGACTTCCTTGGCCGACACGCCCATGAACTTGCCGATGATCTTTGCCGACTCTTCCGGTTTTGCCTTCATGTAGGCCATGCCTTCCAGGTAGGCCTTCATGATGCCGGTGATGTCCTTCGGACTGGCCTTGATGAATTTATCTTCGAACACCAGCACGTCGGCAATCAGGCCCGGTGCATCCTTGGACGAATACACGACATGGAACTTTTGCCCGCCACCCTGTGTGACAATCTGCGACAGGCTTGGTTCATAGGTCACGCCGATGGGCATCTGACCCGACGCCATGGCGGCCGGCACCGACTCCGGCGTCATGTTGACCGGCGTGATGTCTTTATCCGTCAGGCCATTGCTCGACAACGCATAGGAGAGCAGGAAGTCCGAGGGCGACAGCGGATTGAAGCCGACCTTCTTGCCCTTGAAATCGGCCACCTTGGTGATTGCTTTGGTGGCGACGATGGCGTCGCCGCCGTTCGAATAATCGATCGGCATGACGACCTTCTGCTGCAGGCCCTTGGCGACCTGGCCGATCACCTGGTCGTAGGTGAGCATGGCGCCCTGCACGGAGCCGCCGGCCAGTGCAGCCGGTATCAGGGCCGGGTCGGAAAACACCTGCAGCTTTGCCGCCACGCCGTTCTTCTTGAACAGGTCCATCGCCTCGGCGACATAGAAAGGGCCGTAGCCGATCCAGACGACGGTGCCGATGTTGAGCTGGGTTGCAGCCGAACTCGCAGCCGACGCTGCACCGGCGCTCAGCAGCAGGGCACCCGCGGCGACGCCGGCGACCATGTTGCGCATGAAGGAAAAGCGCTCCGGGCGGAGCGCGGCAGGCAAGTGGATTCGGGTCGTGAAAGGCATGAAGGAAGACTCCTGGTCGGTTGATGGACACGCACGGAGAACGATCTTGCAAATGTTCTCCCGGGCTTTTATCCCTCCGTGGAGCCGCGTCGTGTCGACTTGGCCGGATCGCTCTCGGACCAGGCACCTGGCCACCATCGGCCAGGCCGGAACCCTAGCAATCCTGAGTCAGATGATTTGCAATCCAGCCGGCTTGCAATTCGCTCTTACCGCCCGGATTACTGAGCAAAATTGATGCCAGTCAGAATCGACGGCAACCCGCCGCGCAGGCGCCGTTCCTGCCCGTTTTTCGGGCGCGGCGATGCGGGTGCCGGCGCAACGCTCACGACATGCCCCGAACCTGCGCAGCACCGCACCGCATTGGGCGCCGCTCTGCTACGCCACCCGGATCAGCTTCTTGTTGACGAACTCCTGGATGCCGGCGCCCGACAGCTCGCGTCCGTAGCCGGAATTCTTGATGCCGCCGAACGGCAGGTCCGGCGAAGACGATGCCGGCCGGTTGATGAACACCATGCCGGTGTCGATGCGACTGGCAACCCGCCGGGCGCGATCGATATCGGTGCTGAAGACCGAGCCGCCCAGGCCGAACGGCGAATCGTTTGCCAGCGCGATGGCCGCCTCTTCATCGGGCACCCGGAAAAACAGCGCAACGGGTCCGAAGAACTCTTCCTTGTAGGCCGGATTGGCCGGGTCGATATCAGTCAGGATGGTCGGCGCCATGAAGGCGCCCGGGCGGTCGATGCGTGCGCCACCCTGCACCAAACGTGCGCCATGCGCCACCGAGCGCTCCACCTGGTCGAGCAGGTTGACGAGCGCCTCTTCGGACGACAGGGGCGCGAGCGTGGTGTCCTTTGCCATCGGATCGCCCGGCGTGAAGCCGGCCATCGCCGCCTGGAACTGCGCGAGGAACCGGTCGGCCAGCGCCTCGACGACGATGAAGCGTTTCGAGGCGGTGCAGGCCTGGCCAGCATTGCCCATGCGGCCCATGACCGCGCTCTTGACGGCGCGCTCCAGATCAGCGTCTTTCAGGACGATGAAGGCATCGCTGCCGCCAAGCTCCATGGTGGTTTTTTTCAGGTTATGGCCGGCGCGCGCCGCCACCACCGCGCCGGCGGCTTCGCTGCCGGTCAGCGCCACGCCGCGAATGCGCGGGTCGTCGATCACCTGCGCCACCTGGTCCTTGGAGATGAACAGGTTGGTGTAGGCGCCGGCGGGCGCGCCGGCTTCCTGCATCAGGCGCTCGAAGGCCAGTGCGCATTGCGGCACGTTCGACGCATGCTTGACCATCACGACGTTGCCGGCCATGAGGTTGGGCGCGGCGAAACGGGCGATCTGGTAATACGGATAGTTCCATGGCTCGACGCCGAACAGCACGCCGATCGGCGCACTTTCGACGACCGCGGTGCCGGTCTCGACAGACAGCGTCTCGGGTGCCAGGAAGCGCTCGGCATGCTGCGCGTAATAGTCGAGGATCGCTGCGCTGAGCGCGACTTCGCCGCGGCTCTGGGCAATCAGCTTGCCCATCTCCAGCGTGATCAGGGTGGCGAATTCATCGGTGCGCTCGCGCAGAATCGCCGCGGCCCGCGCCAGCACCGCCGAGCGCTCGGCGAAACCGGTCGTGCGCCAGGCCTCGTAGCAAGCGGCGGCCTGGGCCAGCCGGGCTTCCAGCGCTGCCGCGTCGCATTCGGGAAAGGTCGCCACGATGCTGTTATCGAAAGGATTCTTTGTCTGGTATGCCATGTCGCCTCTTGTCATTGGTCGGTTGGTGAAGATCGCGGTCCGATCCTAACCGATTCCGGCCACGCAGGCATTTGACAGCTTTTCAACGCGCCCGGTCGGGGCCGACCTTGAAGCCGGGCGCGCCGCGTTCGCTCAGCGCCCCAGGCTGCCCAGATACGCCCGCCAGCCGCCATGCGCCGTGATGTCCTGCGCGCCGTCGAGGGCCACCGGCTCGCAGACGAACCCTTTTACCCAGCCACCGTCGGCCAGTTCCAGCGAGCCGAGTGCCAGCGGTGCCGGCACGTCGGCCACCAGTTCGCCGAAGCGGCGCAGCGGCATTTCCCAGACTTCGACGGCAATTGCGGCGCCCCCGCTTTCGCCTGCCGCAGTCCGCACCAGGCCCGGCTTTGGCGGCGTCGTGCCGGCCAGCGCAAAGAGGCGATAGCGACTGCTGGTGGTCGTGGCCTGCAGCAGGCGCGCGCCGCGCTCCCGCAGTTGCCAGTTCAGCGGCTGGCCTTGCAGATGGGCGCCGACGACGGCCACCTGCAGCGCGGGTTCGTTCATCGGCAGCGGCGGCAGGTCGACCGGTTCGCCCGGCGCACCCAGCAGGTCGATTGCCGCCTGCGCCAGCAAGTGGTCGGCGCCGCTGCGACCGATCAGGGTCACGCCGGCCGGCATGCCGCCGGCGCGCGGCGTGGCCGGCACGGCCAGCGCGGCCATGTCGAAGAAATTGACAAAATTGGTGTAATGGCCGAGCTGCGAATTGAGCCGCACCGGATCGGCGGCGACGTCGGCAATGCGCGGCATGGTCGGATTGGTCGGCACCAGCAGGAAATCGACATCGGCGAGCGACGTCTCTGCCTGGCGGCGCAGCGCGGCCAGCCGGTACTGGCCGTTGAAGGCGTCGACGGCCGTGTATTCAGCGCCTTGCGCGATGATGCCGGCCACCACCGGGTCGACGGCGCGGCGCTGCTCGGTAAAGAAGTCGCCCACCGCGGCCAGACGCTCGGCCACCCACGGCCCCTGGTACAACAGTGCTGCAGCATCGCGAAACGGCGTGTAGTCGATCTCGACGATGTGGCAGTCCGGCCGCGCCCTGAGTGCTGCCACGGTGGCCTCGAACGCCTGCTCGGCCTGGCTGTCGCCGTAAAATTCGCGCTCTGCAGGCAGCGCAATGCGGTAGCCCCGCACGCGCGGCGCGCCCGTCGGCACGTCGCGCGAATAGCTGTCCTCGGCGTCGTAGCCGGCCGCCACCCCGGCGACCTGCCAGGCATCGACAACGCTGCGCGCAAAGATCGACACGCAGTCGAGCGTGCGGCAGGCCGGCACCACGCCGCGCGTACTGAGCAGCCCGCGCGTCGGCTTCAGGCCGACGATGCCGTTCAGGCCGGCCGGCACCCGGCCCGAGCCCGCCGTATCGGTGCCCAGCGAAAAACTGACCAGGCCCAGCGCCACCGCCACCGCCGAGCCGGAACTCGAGCCGCCGGAGACGAATGCCGGATCGATCGCATTGCGCACGGCGCCGTGCGGCGAGCGGGTGCCGATCAGGCCGGTTGCGAACTGGTCCAGGTTGGTCTTGCCGATCAGGATGGCGCCGGCCGCGTCCAGCTTTTCGACGACGGTGGCCGAGCGTTGCGGCGTGAAGGCAAACGCCGGGCAGGCCGCCGTGGTCGGCAGGCCGGCCGCATCGATGTTGTCTTTCACGGCGAACGGCATGCCGAACAGCGGCAGGCGCGCGAAGATGCTTTCGCCTTCTGTTTCCAGCAGCCGGTCGAGCGCCTGCGCCTGTCTGTATAAAACCTCCGGCGCGACCAGCAGGATCCAGATTTCCGGCCGGGCGACGGCGGCGATGCGCGCAAGCAAACGGCTGACGACTTGCGAGGGCTGCAGCCGTCGCAGCGCATAGTCCCGGCGCAGCTGCGCCATGCTGGTCAGACCGGCGTCGGCAGAAAAGGCGGTAGTGTCCATTGGCGGCAATTCCGTACAAAAAGCGGTTAAAAAAAGTCCGGCACGACGCCGGATCATGGACAGTGGTCTGCGCTGCCACGCCGGCGGGGGCGCATGTTGCTGCAAACACCGACGCTTTTATTGCGCCGGCAGTTCCCGCCCGCCTGGCATATTTCTGCGGCTAGAGCAGAATTCGAAATGGTGCATGCGTGATGCGTATCGATTCGGGCCGCAGTGCAAGGCGCAGGGAGCGCCGTGTGGCGGGCTACATAAGCGGGCTACACCAGCGCGCTGCAACGCCGCAATGTGGTGCGAAGCGGTCGTAGCGCGCATATGCCATTACGAAATCTGCACTAGAAGCCGTAACTGAGCGACGCCACCAGCTTGTTCTTCTGCTTGATGGCAAACCGGTTCTCGCCTGCCAGGATGCCCTGCAGGCCCCAGGTCAGGCCGGTCTTGGCAATCGGCTGGGTAAAGCCGACGATGAGGTGTCGAAAGCCGCCCGAACTCGGTTCGTTGCCCGCCGCGCAGCCGCTGATGTTGAAGGCGGCGCCGGGGCCGCACGCCAGGCCGAGGCGGGTGTCGACGCTGCCAAGGAACCTGCCGTTCTTCTTGTACGAGTAGTAGCCGAGCGAGGCATTGAGCGTGATGTCGTAGTCGACTGCCTTGGTGTAGTTCAGGGTCCAGTAAGTGTCGCCCTTGTTACCCCAGACGACGTCGTTGAGCAGGGTCTGCGCCACGGCGCTGAAGTCGCCATAGCTCACGCCGAGCTTGGTTTCCAGCGCATCGGCATGGCGGCCGTTGATGTAGACGTAGCCGGTGCCGCCGACGGTGTAGCCGAAGTCGCCGTACTTGCCGTTGTAGCCGGCGTAAAAATCGTTTTCGATCGACTTGTTGGACTGAAAATCGCCGCCCGGCGGATTGTCGTAGGAGTCGCCCAGCCGCTTGTAGGAGTAATTGATCATCGAGCCGAAATAGCCGACATACAAGCCCGACGGATCGACATAATCGGCGCCCCACTGCAGCGCCGGCTTGTTGGACTCCGGCGCATCGGCACCGGCGTTGCCAAGCGGCGCGCCGTTGCCATACGTGCTGCCAAGGCCGCGCAGGATGTACTTCGAGAGCAGGTCGACATGGCCGGTGATGGCAGGCGCAGCCGGCGCCTGGGCCACCGGTGTGACCGGCGGCGTGGCTGCAGGCGACTCTTCTGCGAGCGCCGCGCCAGCGCAGAACAGGCCGCTGCAGGCCGCAGCAATCGTGAGACGACGGTGGAGCATGATGGAACGTGACATGGTTAAACCCCCTTGATGACATTTTCGGATGCAGACATGCGACCGGCCGGGACGGTCGGCCATCACGATGGCTGCGCTTGCTGCGGCGGTTCTTGCGACGACTGCGGTACTGCATTTTCCTGTTTCAGGATGGCGATGTTCTGGCCGGCACCCACTGGCGTACCCTCGCCCACCAGCCACTCGGCGAGGATGCCGCCGGCCACGGCAGTGAGCGGTATTTCCATCTTCATCGACTCCAGGATCGCCAGCGTCTGGCCGGCCACCACCGCGCTGCCGGCGGGCGTGACGATCTTCCAGACACTGCCTGGCACGATCGCGCAGAGGTAGCGGCAGTCGGGGGGCAGCACGCCGGCCTCGCCGGTGTCGGCTGCCGCTTCCTCGCTGACCCAGTCGGCCTGGCCGCTTTCGCGCCAGCGTTCGCGCTCGGCATCGAAAGCGGCTTGCTGGCGTGACTTGAAGGCGCCGATCGATTCGGCCTCGGCGTCCAGAAAGCGGTTGTAGTCGGCCAGCGAAAAGCTGGTCTCTTCGATGCGCACTTCGAAACGCCCGAGCGGGAAATCGCGCCGGTGCGCCAGCAGCGCTTCTTCGCTGACTTCATAAAAACGGATCTGGTCGAAGAACCGCAACAGCCACGGCTTGCCATCCCTGAAACTGCCGGTCTGCCGATAGCGGTTCCACATCTGTACCGTGCGGCCGATGAACTGGTAACCCCCCGGCCCATCCATGCCGTAGACGCACAGATAGGCGCCGCCGATGCCGACCGCGTTTTCCGGCGTCCAGGTGCGCGCCGGATTGTATTTGGTGGTGACTAAGCGATGTCGCGGGTCGAGCGGCGTGGCCACCGGTGCGCCCAGATAGACGTCGCCCAGCCCCAGCACCATGTAGCTGGCCTTGAACACCAGGTCATGCACTTCGGCCGCCGAGGCCAGGCCGTTGATGCGTTCGATGAAGCCGATATTGCTCGGACACCAGGGCGCGTCCGGCCGTACCGTGGTCTGGTATTTCTGGATCGCCAGCCGGGTCTGGCTATCGTTCCACGCCAGCGGCAGATGCACGATGCGCGACGGCACCACCGTCTCGGCCACCGAAGGCAGCGCTGCCGCCAGGACGTCGAGCTGCTGCAGCAGCGCGGCCGCAGCCAGGCGCCGGTGGTCGAAATGCACCTGCAGGGAACGGATGCCCGGCGTCAGGTCGATCACGCCGGCCAGGTGAACCGCTTCGATCGCCTGCATCAGCGCATGCACCCGAAACCGCAGGTTGATGTCGAGGACCGCTTCGCCGAATTCGATCAACAGGTAATCGTCGCCGGCGCGCCGGTACACCAGCGGCGTGCCGTCGGCAAGGGTTGCGCGACGGACGATGGCACCCTGCTCGGTATTGGCATGGCGCGGCACCTGCATGACGAACGGCGCCGGCAACAGCCGCGCTGCGTCAGGTGCGTCAGGCGCAACAGGCGCCGGGTCGGCGGCATCGGCGCCATCAGCTGCAGCCGGTGCGGAAAACGCGGCGGTAAGCGCGACCGGCAGCGGCGGATGCGCAAAGACGGCTTCCTGGGCGGCCCGCATGAGCGTGGCAGCATCCACCGAGACGCCGATGAAGCGCACCGTGTCGCCCGGGCGCAGCTGCCCGATCTTCCACAGGTCGGCCGAGATGATCACGGCCGGGCAGACGAAGCCGCCCAGGCTGGGTCCGTCCGGGCCCAGGATCACCGGCATGTCGCCGGTAAAATCGATCGACCCGATCGCGTAGGCATTGTCGTGAATGTTCGACGGATGCAGGCCGGCCTCGCCGCCGTCGGCACGGGCCCAGCGCGGCTTCGGTCCGATCAGGCGCACGCCGGTGCGGCTCGAATTGAAATGCACCTGCCAGCCGGTGGCGAAGAACATCTCGACGTCGTCGTCGGTGAAAAAATCCGGCGCACCGTGCGGGCCGTAGTGCACGGCAATCGCCCAGGCGGTGCCATAGGCCGGAATCTGCGCTGCCGGTGCAGCCACCGTGCCGGGCGCTGCTGCGCTCGGTTCAACGCTGTCCTGATGACGCAGGTGCAGCACGTCGCCGGTGCGCAGCGCCCGCCCCGCATGACCGCCGAACTGACCGAGCGTAAACGTCGCGCGACTGCCGATGTAGAACGGCACATCGACGCCACCGGCCACGCCCAGGTAAGCGCGCACGCCGGCGCCAGACACGGCGCCACATTGCAGTGTCTCGCCGGCGGCGATGCCGTGCAACTGCCAGTTGGCGAGCGCGCGGCTCACGGCACCGTCGGCAGCGACCACGATCGCCCCCATGTCGGCGCCCGCCAGGGCAATCCTGCAGGCGGTATTGAAGCGCAGGTGGGCGCCCTGCAGCGTCATCTCCAGCGTGGCCGCACCGGTGTCGTTGCCCAGCAGATAATTGGCCATGCGATGCGCATAGGCGTCCATCGGGCCCGATGGCGGAATGCCGACCGCCCACAGGCCCAGCCGACCCGGATAATCCTGCACCGTGCTCTGGATGCCGCCGTCGACCACGTCGACCGTCAGCGGCCGGTACGGCATCGACGCCAGCATCGCGGTGGTCTGCCGGCCGGCCACGAAGGTGGCGTCGTGCAGGATGGTTGCCAGGTACGCCAGGTTGGTCTGGATGCCATCGATGCGGGAGTGCCGCAAGGCCTCGGTCAGGGCGGCAATCGATGCGTCGCGGCCGTCGGTGTGAACGATCAGCTTGGCCAGCAGCGGGTCGTAATAAGGACTGACCGTCACGCCGCGCTCGACCCAGGTATCGACCCGCAGGCTGTCGGCAAAATGCACCGCCGTGAGAACCCCCGAGGAGGGCTGGAAATTCTTGGCCGGGTCTTCCGCATACAGGCGCAGCTGCATCGCATGGCCGCGCGGCACGAGCGAGGCCTGCGCCGGCAGCACGAAGTCGCCGGTGGCGGCGCGGATCATCCATTCGACCAGGTCGACGCCAAACACCGCTTCGGTCACGCCATGCTCGACCTGCAGGCGCGTGTTGACTTCCAAAAAATAGAACTCATTGCTGTCGGCATCGAAGACATATTCGACGGTGCCGGCCGACAAATAGTCGAGCGCGCTTGCCAGGCGCACGGCGGTGTCTGCCAGGGCGTGCCGGGTGGCGTCGGTCAGACCCGGCGCCGGTGTTTCTTCGATCACTTTCTGGTTACGCCGCTGCACCGAGCAATCCCGCTCGCCAAGCGCCACCACGCCGCCACGGCCATCACCGAAGATCTGCACTTCGACATGGCGGGCGTGGCGCACGTATTTTTCAAGATAAATGCCGCCGTTCTTGAAATTGGTCTGCGACAGATGCTGCACCGAGATGAACGCTACCGCCAGTTCCACCGCATCCAGGCACAGCCGCATGCCGATGCCGCCACCGCCGGCGGTACTTTTCAACATCACCGGATAGCCGATTGCCGCCGCCGCCCTCAGTGCCTCGGCTGCGTCGTCGAGCAAGCCGGTGCCCGGCAACAGCGGCACGGCGGCCGCGCGCGCCAGCTCGCGTGCCGTGTGCTTCAAGCCAAAGGCGCGCATCTGATGGGGCGTGGGTCCGATGAAGACGATGCCGTGCGCCGCGCACGCGTCGGCAAAGGCCGCGTTCTCGCTGAAAAAACCGTAGCCGGGATGAATCGCATCCGCGCCGGTCTGCAGTGCGGCAGCCAGTACCGCATCGGCCGACAGGTAACTGTCGGCGGCCGCGGCCGGGCCGATGCACACCGCTTCATTGGCCGCGCGCACATGCAGCGACTCGATATCGGCCTCGGAGTAGACGGCGACGCTTTGCAAGCCCATCCGACGCACGGTACGCATGATGCGGCAGGCGATTTCGCCGCGGTTGGCGATGAGGATTTTCTTGAACATGCGAGCTAGACTCGTTCCTGCACGATGGCGTCTGCATCCCAGATCACGAAGCGCACCGGCGTCGGATTGTAGGCATTGCAAGGGTTGTTCAATTGCGGGCAGTTCGACACCAGCACCAGGACATCCATCTCGGCACGCAGCTCGACGTACTTGCCCGGCGCCGAGACGCCATCCTCGAAGCGCAGGCCGCCTTCTTTTGTCACCGGCACGATCATGAAAAAATTGATGTTCGGCGCGATGTCGCGCTTGTCCATGCCGATGTCGGCCTGCCCCAGCGCCAGCAGGTAATTGTCGCGGCAGCTGTGCATGAATTTCTTCCGGGGCGCATAGCGCACCGTATTGCTCTCGGCGGCGCATGCGCCGCCGAGCGAATCGTGCCGCCCGCAGGTGTCGGCCACGATGGTAAGCATCGGGTTGCCGCGGTTCGACACCAGCACCGTGCCCATGCCGAGGTAGATGCCGCCCTGGCGCTGGAAGGTGTCGGTGACGCTGTAGCGCTCGGCAGTATCCTTGGCGTTGTAGAAGATCGTGTCGACGGCCTGGTTGCCTTCGAGGTCGATGATGCGCAGGACCTGCCCGCGCGTCATCCGGTGCAGCCAGGGTTCCCCGGCCGGCTGCAGCGTGTCCGAAGCCGCACGCGCGATTTCCAGGTGGCTTTCGCAAAGTGGTTGCATGGCGACTCCTAGCGGTAGATGCGTTCGGTATTGGCAAAACCGCGACCGTTTTCCGGGCACGACAGGCGGCACACGTCGTCGGCGCCGGCCGTGCCGGACTGCCAGGCGACGACGCCGATTTTTTTCGGCGCATAGTCTGTTGCGGGATCGAGCGGATGCGGTGCGGTGGCGACCGCAACGAGGGTATCCATCTCGAAGCGCAGCTCGACGTAATCGCCGGCTTTCGCGTTGCCCGGCACGAACAGCAGGCGCCCGTCATCGTCAACCGCCACCTTCGAGAACAGGTTCACGGTCGGCACCAGGTCGCGCAGTCCCAGTCCCCACTTGCCGATTTCGATCAGCAGGCTGTCGCAGCCGTTGCGGTGCATTGCATTGCGATGCTCCTGGTAGCGCTTCTGACCGTAGCGCGCCGCCACGCCCGCTGCGGTCGAAACACCGCACAGGGGATCGTGCCAGCCGACCGTGTCGGCGGCAATCGAGGCCAGAACATTGCCCATGTCCGAATACAGGACGTGGCCGCGGGTCAGGTGGGAGGTGTGCTGCGCTTTGAGAGTATCGGGAATGTTGAGGCGCTCGCCGCGTTCATCGGCGCGATACAACAGCAGCGAGGCGTTGGCGCCGCCTTCCATGTCGATGAAGCGCAGCGTGGTGCCGCGCCGCACCCGGTACGACCAGTGGCCGCGACCCGGAAAGCGCTCGCTCCACAGCACCAGCCCGGGCGCCACGTCGGGCGCCAGGCCCGGCTCGATGTCCGGCAGGGCCGGTGCGGCGGTTGCGCCGTCGTCGATATGGCTATTCATGCGCTGTCTCCGGTTGCCCGCCCGCCGGCGGCGCGGGTCAGTTTTTCGAGTTGGTCAAGATCGGTCTTCATGCCCGAAGTCTCGCGGATGCGGGCGAGGATCTGGCGTTTCAGGGCGACGAATTCGGGCGTCAGTTTCAGGTCCTGGCGCCGCTCCAGGCCAAAAGGCACCGTGATGATGGAATCGATGCGCCCCGGTCGCGGCGCCATCACCACCACCCGCTGGCCGAGATACAGCGCCTCTTCGGCGTCGTGGGTGACGAAGACGACCGTGGTCTTTTCCAGCAGGTAGACGTGACGGATCAGGTCGTGCATGACTTCCCGGGTCTGGGCGTCGAGGGCGCCAAAGGGCTCGTCCATCAGCAGCACGTCCGGTCGCACCATCAGAGCGCGGGCAATCGCCACGCGCTGCTGCATGCCGCCCGAGAGCTCGGCCGGATAGGCGCGCGCCACATGCCCCAGGCCCATCAACGCGATCAGGGCGTCGGCGCGGCCGGATGCGCGCTCGACATCGCTCGAGGTGGTGTTGTCGCGGTGCTTTTTCAGCTTGCGGCAAAACTTGATGTTGTCGGTCACCGTCAGCCACGGATACAGGCTGTAGCTTTGAAACACCATGGCCCGGTCCGAGCCGGCGCCATCGACGTCGCAGCCGTTGCACAGGATCTCGCCGGCGGCATATTCTTCCAGGCCGCCGATGGTGCGCAGGAGAGTCGACTTGCCGCAACCGGAGGCGCCCACCAGGGTCACGAATTCGCCGGCGGCGATGTCGAGGTCGATGTTTTGCAAGGCATGGGTGCGTCGCGGCGCCGTGCCATAGAACTTGTCGAGCGCGCGGATGCGGATCTTGATCGTCATGCTAGCTCCTGCGGTAATGCCAGCCGAAGCAGCGCCGGTGCAGCCAGCGAAACGCCTGGTCGGTCAGCAGGCCGATCAGGCCGATGAGGAGAATGCCGGCAAAGATCTTGTCGGTCTGCAGAAAGCGCTGCGCCTTCAGGATCGAAAAGCCCAGACCGGAATTTGCCGCAACCAGTTCGGCCACCACCAGGTAGGTCCAGGCCAGGCCCATCATCTGGCGCAGCGTGTCGAGCATGGCCGGGCGCGCGGCGGGAATGAGCACGTATTGCACGATCTCGCCATTGGTCGCGCCCATCGTGCGCGCCGCCTCGACCGGCGCCTCGGGCACGGCGGCGATGTCTTCGGCCAGCATCAGCACCATCTGGAAAAAGGTGCCGACGAAGATGACGGAAATTTTCGCACTCTCGTCGATGCCCACCCACAGCATGATAAGCGGAATGAAAGCCACCGCCGGCAGGTAGCGGGTGAAATCGGTGAGAGGTTCGAGCAGGGCGCGCACCGGCGCATAGGTGCCGATCATCACCCCCAGCGGCAACGCCAGCACTGCCGAGGCGATGAAGCCGCCGAAGACGCGACCGATGCTGATGCCGACGTCGCGCATCAGGTCATCGGCGACGAACCAGTCGATGCAGCGTTTGAGGACCTGCAGCGGATCCGGCAGGAACACCGGATCGATGCGCCCGGACGTCGACAGGACACACCAGGCGACGAACGGCAACAGAAAACCGATGGTGGCAATGGCCAGACCGACGCGCCGCGCCAGGGCGCCGCGCACGCCCCAGGCGGAACGGCGGTTGCGCACGCGACCAGGCCTGGAAGCAACAGCGCTCGCGCCGTTTGCGCCACGCGGCAAAAAGCGGTGGAGCAGTGCAAGCGCATTCATGGATGCTGCGCCGTCGGCGCCCGTCGGGTGGCGCCGACGCGGGCGTGGCGCGGGCTTTCGATGCCGGCCTGCCGGCCAGTGCCACCTTTGCAGAACACGGCGAGACGAAATATCAGTTGCATCATCAGGCTCCAGAAGTCGGTCAAGTCAGGAAAGCGCACAGTCACCATGCAACATGACGGCCTCCCGGGCTTTTATCCCTCCGTGTAACCTCGCGATGAACCCTCGCCTGCGATCATCCTACGAAGCCGGCTGCTCTCGGACCAGCCATTGCGCGCCTGTCGGCGACACAACCGGAACCCTAGCATCCCTGCACCAGGGCCTGCATTGAACCGGATGGTCCGCATTGCACTGGGTACTTTCATTTAGCAACATTAATGCCAGGCCGCGTACTGCTTTTCGCGCCAGCATCGGTCTTTTCACAACGCATGAAGTCCTTGTTTGGTGCGTTGAAGCGCTTGACGCCCCCGTTTGGGGAACTGGCCTGGTATGCAATCCTTGCGCGGCAATCGATGCGAGATCAGCATGATTTCCTGTCGGGATAACGGCTGCTGACACGGCCCATGCCGGCTGGGCGCAGGTCAATTCTCTGCTGCCTGGTCCGGCGGCGCTGATGCCGGCGCCACCGGTGCGGCCAGGGCCGCCGGTGGCGCCAGCCGGAACTGGGGGCCGGCGACAGCGACTGCAAGCGGCGCGCGTGAGGTGTCTTTCAAGGCCACGCCCGACAGCTGGCGTCGAAATGCCTGCACCAGCAGCTGATGCAGCAAGGCGGCTGCCTCGACCGGAGCCAGGCCGGCCTGGCGCACGTTGGAGATGCAGTTGCGCCGGGCATCGGTGAGACCCACGCGCGGCATCCAGGTCAGGTACAGGCCCATGCTGTCGGAGGCGCTCAGGCCAGGTCGCTCACCGATCAGCACCACCACCGACCGCGCAGCGAGCAGCGCGCCGATTTCGTCACCGATGGCCACCCGCGCCTGCTGCACGACGGTCAAGGGTGCGACGCGCCAGCCCTCGGCGGCAAGCGCCCCCTGCAATGCCACCAGAAATGGCGGCGCCTGACGATTGATGGCCAGCGGCGACAAGCCGTCTGCCAGCACCAGGGCAAGGTCGTAGGCATGCGCCCCGGCGGGCGCCTCTATGTCGGCACACGCCGGCGCCGCGCCGTAGCCGGGAACGCCGGCGAGCGGCTGCTGTGCGCTTCGAAAAGCGACGAGCCGCTCACGCGAGGCCGGCGACAGGCGCCGCCCAAGATCCGGACGCTGGAGATAACAGGCGCGGTTTTCCGCTGCGCTGTCGAGCTGCAGCAGCAACGCCGGCGGCGCCACCCCGGCACTTGCCAGATCCTGCAGGAGCCGGGTCGTGTCCAGCGGCGCATGGACGGCGTCCTGCGCGCGCGCGTGCGCCAGCTGGAATGCCAGCTGCGGGTCGGTCGGCATGCTCACGCCGACGCGGCCCTGTGCAATGCGCGCAGCCGTGAATTGACGCAGCGCCTGCCAGGGGTTGGCAATGATGGTAGTCTGCGCGCCTGCGGTGCTCCCGTTTGCGCGCACTGCACGATCGTTTTCGATCGCCTTGACGGTCGTTCGGGCACTGTCGTCGCTCATCCGGTCTCCTCCTTCGCTGCGTTGTCCTGCCGGACATGCGCGCCGTCGGCGCCTGTCGTCACCGGCGCCGCCTCTACCCCGAGATACGCCTGACGACCTCGCGAAACGCCGGCGGCAGCTGCGTGCACAGCTGCGCCGGCGCATCGGACACGATGATTTGCATGGTCCGCAGCCAGGCCTCGAATTCCGGTGCGCAGCGTAGGCCAAGCACGCGTCTGGCATACAGGGCATCGTGAAACGCGGTGCTCTGGTAGCCGAGCATGATGTCGTCCGCGCCGGGCACGCCCATGATGAAGCTGCAGCCTGCAACACCGAGCAGCGTCAGCAGCACATCCATGTCGTCCTGATCGGCCTGGGCATGATTGGTGTAGCAGACGTCGCACCCCATCGGCAAGCCCAGCAGCTTGCCGCAGAAATGGTCTTCCAGGCCGGCGCGGATGATCTGCTTGCCGTCGTAGAGGTACTCCGGCCCGATGAAGCCGACCACGGTGTTGACCAGAAGCGGCTTGAAGCGGCGCGCCACCGCATAGGCACGCGCCTCGCACGTCTGCTGATCGACGCCGTGATGGGCATTGGCCGACAGTGCGCTGCCCTCCCCGGTTTCGAAATACATCACGTTCTGGCCGATACTGCCGCGCGCCAGCGACAGCGCCGCATCCTGTGCCTGGCCCAGCAGCGCCAGGTCGATGCCGAAGCTGCGGTTGGCGGCTTGAGTCCCGGCAATCGACTGGAACACCAGGTCGACCGGAGCGCCGGCGTCGATGGCGGCAAGCGTATTGGTGACGTGGGTCAGCACGCACGACTGCGTCGGTATCGCATAGCGCTCGATGACCTCGCCCAGCATGTGCAGCAGGCGCACCACTTGCTCGATGCTGTCGGTGGCCGGATTGATGCCGATGACGGCGTCGCCGCTGCCATACAGCAGGCCGTCGAGCAGGCTTGCGGCAATGCCGCTGGCGTCGTCGGTCGGATGATTCGGCTGCAATCGCGTCGACAGGCATCCGGCCAGGCCGATGGTGCTGCGAAAGGCCGTCACCACCCGGCATTTTTTCGCCACCACGATCAGGTCCTGGTTACGCATGAGTTTCGAGACTGCCGCTGCCATCTCCGGCGTGATGCCGTACGCGGCTGCAGCCAGGGCAGCACTGTCGACTGCGTCCGAGAGCAACCAGTTGCGAAAGTCGCCCACCGTCAGATGGCGCAAGGGCGCAAAGGCCTGCGCATCGTGAGCGTCGATGATCAGGCGCGTGACTTCATCGTCCTCGTACGGCACCACGACGTCATTGAGAAACACCGTCAGCGGCAGGGCGGCCAGCGTCATCTGCGCCACCACCCGCTCCTCGGCACTGGCGGCGGCCACGCCGGCGAGCAAGTCGCCCGAGCGCGCCGGCGAAGCCGCCGCCAGCAACGCCTTCAAGTCGGCAAAACCGTAGGTGGTGCAACCCAAGACGTGTCGAAACCGATATGGCGTATCTTGCATGGCCGCTCCCGCGTGGCGTGGGTCTCAAGGCTGCTGCACGACGTCGGCGCCGTCGGCGAGTTTCGGATGCGCGATGGCAAACCGGATGATGTCGTCGGCGGAAGGCTCCTTCCACTGCTGCTGGGCGAACCAGTGACTGAATTCATTGCGATACAGCGCCGAGGACATGTTGCTGGTGCCACTGCCCCGGACGGTCTTGCGATGCTGCTTGAAGTCGTCCTGCCAGCGCTGCTGCTGGATGTCGTCCAGTTCCAGAAACAGCGCGTAGGCTTCCCTGGCACGCGCCGAGAGGTAACGCTGGCGCAGCTGGTCGGGTGTTTCAAGGTTCGGCTCGATGCCCCGCTCGGCGTGCCGGCCACGCTTGGTCAGCGACTCAGCCACCACCGCGTCGGTGCCGGCATAGCCATTTTTCAGCGCTTGCCGGAAGTACGCTGCCGGTGAATCGATCCTGGTCTTGGCGCTGCTGCCGACCCGCTTTTCGACCAGCGCAAGCGTAGCCGACAGCGTCGCCTCGTCGGTGCAGAGCAAATAGTTTTCGGCATCGGCCTGGGCCACGCCGAGTTTCATGATGCGCGCCAGCATGGCGCTATCGATCACTGGTGGCGCCGGAAACGGCAGCACGGCCTGCTCGGTGGCCTGCACCTTGAACTGCAAGGCGATCACCTTGCGCCCTTCGACATGCTCGATCAGCTCGATGTTGATGTCGGTCGTCATGTTGATCTCGGCAATTGCCGGCTTGATCACATCGCGCTTGAAATATTTGTATTGCGGCATGCCCTCGCTGATCGGGTTGCCCGATATCGCACCGTACCACCACTCCCATTCCTGGCGATAGGTCACTTTCGAAGGATTGGTGAGAAAACGACGACAGATTTCGTAAAGACCCAGGCTGGTGCCGCTGCGCAGCATCGTCTGGTAGTAGATCGCCAGCTTGGTGTAGGACGAACCCGGGCTCGTCACCAGCGCGGCGACCTCGGGCGGAAAGGCAAAGCCGAACCAGAGCTGCCCGCCCTTTTTCTTCAGGCCGGCCGGATTGACCAGGGTGACGGCCGAGACCAGCCGCTGCGAGGTCCACTGGATACCATCTTCCATGTGCACCCGGATGTTTTGCAGCTCTTCCAGGTGCACCTTCAGCTTTTCGGTGTCGTTGCTGTGATAGGCCGCGTCGCGCGCCACATCGGCCAGCGGGATCCAAAAGTATTTTTTGGCCGCTTCGGTGGCCAATGGCGCGTTTTCGCCCGGCTCCTTCTGTTGCTGGGCGTGATACATCATGACGTTGAACAGTTTTCGCGACAGCAGCGACAGGCGGCCTTCGGAGACGCGCAATCCGATTGCTTCGTTGGTCTTGCGAAACTCCTTAAGCTCCGTCGAATCGGGCGCCGGCAACTTCGCTTTGCTGTTTTTCGGTTTGCTCGCCATCCTGCGTTTTGATTCCACCAGAGATCATTTCAATGCATTATCCTCCAAAGGTGAAAACATTACAATCACCATAGAAAAGTGTCTTGTGTCACGGTTGCGGTTCCTGCAAAAGCTCACCATCTTCAGGTCGGCAACCCGCAGTACGTTGTTGCGCCAAGAATGCGCCAATGCAAAACGCTAAGTTCCGAAAATTAAGTTATCCATAAAAAACATTGAAATTAATGCATTAAAAACCAGCAAGGTTCCCGCGCAGGCTCACCATCATTTTCCGGTTCCCGCTGGAGCTCACCTTTGCCTGTTTTTGGGTTCCCGTAAAAGCTCACCGAGGTTCCCGTATCCACTCACCTTAGTTCCCGCTAAAGCTCACCATAGGCGCCTGAGGTTCCCGTAAAAGCTCACCGAGGTTCCCGCAAAAGCTCACCTTGGTTCCCGCAAAAGCTCACCCAACCGCCCGCAAACCCGCGCCAGCACTCGCTTCGCCGGCCTTTAATTTGTATTTAAGGTTTTAAGTGTTTACCTTTAAAACTCTCAAACGCGTGTGCGCGAGGAAAAAATTCACCATCTACCCCCACGGCAACGTCAAAAACAGCGTCAAAAGCAACACCGCGCCGTACGATGATTGTCGGGTAACCGGTTTTACAGAAACCCGCAAGGCCAGGCGAATCAGTCCTGGACGGCTTTAGAGGCCTTTTGAGACGTTTTTTCGGCCCCGGCGGGGATGTGGCGGTACTGGCGCATTTAAATCGCCTGGCGGGCCGTTTTTGCATCGTTATGGCCAGGGCTTGGAAAATGTTGCCTCTAGGTTCCTGCGCAGACTCACCATTGCTTATTAACCATGTTCTGCAGGATAGATATTTAGTTCCTGCAAAAGCTCACCTTGCCGAAATTCAACCCTAGATTACGCTAGGCCAACGTATTTCTTGACAGTGGGCACTTACCAGGGCGCATGTTTAAAAAGCCGGATTACCAAAAAACAATAATTTCGGTTCCCGCGCAAGCTCACCATGGTCCTTAAAATGTTGCCATGTACCATTTTTTGCCATGGAGCTGCCCTTTCATGCAGATCAGTTGATCTGCCGCGGCGGCGCCGTTGGCACGGCCGTCAACGCCGTATTTGCGCCATACAAGCATTGAAGGTTCCCGCAAAGGCTCACCATTGGCGGTCCAACGCTCGCGCTGTTCATTTGCAAACTGCGCCGGGGCCGGCAGACAATAGGCTGCGCGCAGAAAGTGTATAGAAGCGGGCGCACGGCACCTGCTGTCGGAAAAACGATTGCGGCCTGCGCCGGCTTTTTGCGCACGGCGAAAAGTCGGCTTGCAACAAGGTTCCTGCAAAAGCTCACCTTGGCGGTTTTCTCCGCGCCGCAGGGCGCAGTCAGCCGGCAGCGACAGCATCGCGCTGCATGAAACCGGCATGACCACGGCACGCTGGAGCCTGCAGCGGCCTAGCTTGCGTCAAGCACTGCCTGTACTGCTGCCACCAGGCTCTTGCGGGTTGCCGGGCTTAACCCGGCGAGGTCGATTTTCAGGCGTCCATCGTCGAATTCACGCAGGGTGCCAAGTGTCAAGGCCCCGCTTTTCAAGGGATAGGCGCGGGCCCGTTCCCGCGTGGCCGGAATCTTTTCGGCCCGGGTGCGCATTTTTTCCAAGGCAGCGACAGTAAGCTTGCCGTCCCGGACCTGCTCGGCCACGGCTTCGATTTCGGTCGGCGCCAGCTGGCGCGCAAGCTGGCGCAATTCGTATCCGATGCGCAAACCGAACTGTTGCGGACTGGTCTTCATGATCGTCAGTACGCCGGCGGGCAACTCCAGCAACGACAAGGTCTTCGATACCTTGCTCTGCGTGATGCCAAGATATTCCGCAATATGTTCTTGCGACGTAAACAGGCCATCATCCTGCAGCATCTTCCATGACAGCGCATTGTCGAGATCGGTCTGTGCATTGCGCTCTTCATTGAGGATCAGCGACAACCGGTAGGCTTCCAGTTCCGGCAGCGGGTCGACGACGATCGCCAGCAGACTCTCGCGTCCCAGGCTTTGCAGCGCGCGCTTGCGGTAGCGCCCTTCGATCAGCAGATAGGCGCCGGCCTGCTGCGGATCGGCCATCACGATTGCCGGCATCATCTGGCCGTCGCGGGCGATACTTGCGGCCATTTCGTCGATGCGCGTCGGATCGTACAGATGCCGGGCATTGCGGGCATGGTCACGCACCTGCGCAATCGGCAAGTGCACCAGGCGTTGCAAGGCAGGCGCGCCGGCCGCTTGCGCCGGATTGTTTTCTCCTGCTGCAGGCAGCCGTGCTGCCGGCATGCCGGCGCTGCGATCGGCCTCCGATGTTAGTGCTGCCGGCGCCGGTGCGCCAGCAAAGGCTGCAGCCGGGCTGCTTGCCCGTTTCATTGCCATCGTCAGGTCGGCCATGTCGAACTTGTCGCGCGCCTGCACCGTTTGCGCCGCAACCGATGCGCCCAGGCCTGCCAACAGGGATTTCTTCTTCATCGCCGGCTCCTTGGCATCTTCAACACCGTCATTACTTCTGCATACAGCGCCTCGACTTCTGCAATCGCGGTTTTCGCGCTGCTGCCGAAGTAATGCACGGAGTCGCCTGCCAGCATCGATTCGACATACGCTGCGCGCTGGTGCAGCGCCGCCTTCATCAGGGGTGCACTGCTGCGCATGCTGGCCATGTTCGTCAATGCCGCTTTGGTCATGGCCAGGTTCGCCCTGACGTTCGAGGCCACGATGCGGATCTGCAGGCCCGGGTTCGGCCCCTGGATCCGTTCTGCCATTTCCAGCAGGTCGGTTGCTGCCCACAAATCGCCCGGATTCGGAATGATCGGCACCAGCGCCAGGTCGGCAATCATCAACATGACTTGCGGAATGGGGGAATCGACGGCTGGCGGGCAGTCGGCGATGATCAAGTCGTAGTCGTCGACGTACTGTTTTACTTCCTGGCCAATTTTCTGGCCCGCCATGGCCAGACCCATGACGCGGATCTTGTGGGGCGCCCCCTCCTCGGCCTGCGAAACCCATTTGGTCGCGGTTCCTTGCGGATCCGCATCGATTAGCAGGGTCTTGTAATTGTGCCGTACGCAACAGCCAGCTAGATGCACGGCAACATTTGTCTTGCCAGCACCACCCTTTTGGTTCGCTAAAATTATAATTTTTGCAGTCACAATAACAAACCTTCACGGTGATCGTATCACCACTACTATAGCGAACAAAACGATGCAAAGCGACAAGTATTGCGCGCGTTGTTGCACTTCGCGTAATGGATTATTCCCCGGGGAATAATGGCGAAGTAGGTCCCTCTGCGTGGCATGAAGTAAAGTCAAGCACCCAAGTTGATCGATGCGACGTTTGTGTTGATGTGGCGTGTAAAACCGCGCGCGACAGTAGCCAACGTAACGAAGCAATTTTGAAGACCACCTTAAAAATTGCCATCTACGGTTCAGATAATGGATTATTCCCCGGGGAATAATCCATTATC
>JANXSS010000137.1 GCA_025356535.1 Herminiimonas sp. | reverse complement strand
GATCGCAGCTTGCAGCTCAGCATTGCCCAAAGGGCCGGACTGGACTGCTGCAGTACCTGCGACAGCGGCAGCAGGGCTATTGAACAACGAAGTTGCTCCCAAGGTATTCACGGCGTTCAGCATTGTATTTCCTCCAATGGTTGCCCTACATTTGAGACAAGTTGGCCGCTGACAAACGGATGTTAGACCGCATGCATGAGCGACGACTCGTCGACCGGTGTGAAGATCGTATGTCGTGTTTCGCCTGCCAGGCAGCCGTATTACGAACCGGTCAAAGCCCTTGCGAATTAACTTTTAACAACTTTTTCGGGGCGCGGTTACGTTGGAAAGTACGTTCCGCAGACGGGCACAACATCCGTATGGCCTGGCGCTGTCGCGAGCGCGACAACATTGGCGTCTGCCACCCGAGCGCCGCGCCGCGCCGTCTCGCCGGCCGAATGTATCAATCCCAAAATATCCGGCATTGACCGATACGCTAGAATGCCGTTGCTCAACGCGATCACCGGGCAGCCCCAGCCGGTCGGATCGGCACCGATTGAATCAGCACCCTGACCCGAAAGCCCGCCCCGGATGTGGATCGTCGAAACCGCACTGCGCCGTCCGTACACATTCATCGTGATGGCGTTGCTCATTCTTCTGGCGACGCCGCTGGCGCTGCTGTCGACGCCGACCGACATCCTCCCTGAAATCAACATACCGGTCGTCAGCATCATCTGGACCTACAACGGCCTGTCGGCGCAGGAGATGGGCCAGCGCATCGCCAATTCCAGCGAACGCGGCCTGACCACCACCGTCAACGATATCGAGCATATCGAGTCGCAGTCGTTGACCGGCATTTCGATCATCAAGATCTTCTTCCAGCCGAGCGTCAACATCCAGACGGCAATTGCGCAGGTGGTGTCGAGTTCGCAGGCGCAGGTGCGCCAGCTGCCGCCAGGCATCACGCCGCCGCTGGTGATCATCTATTCGGCTTCCAGCATACCGGTGATCCAGCTCGGCCTGTCCGGCCCGACGCTCTCGGAGCAGCAGTTGAATGACATCGCCGTCAACGGCCTGCGGCCGCAACTCGTCACCATTCCCGGCGCCGCCGTGCCGTTTCCCTACGGCGGCAAGTCGCGCGTGGTGTCGGTCGACCTCGATACCCAGGTGTTGCTGGCCAAGGGGTTGACACCGACCGATGTGGTCAATGCCGTCAATGCGCAGAACCTGATTCTGCCCGGCGGCAGCGCCAAGATCGGTGGCACCGAATTCAGCGTGCGCATGAACGGTTCGCCGGAAACCATTGCCGGCTTGAACGAGATACCGGTACGCACCCAGAACGGCGCCACCACCTACCTGCGCGAGATCGCGCATGTGCGCGACGGCTTCCAGCCGCAGACCAACATCGTGCGCCAGGACGGCCGCCGCGGCGTGCTGCTGTCGGTGCTCAAAAACGGCGGCTCCTCGACCCTGGAGATCGTCGACGAACTGCGCGCCCGGCTGCCGCTCGTTGCGCAGTCGCTGCCCAAGGAACTGGTCATCACGCCGCTCTTCGACCAGTCGGTGTTCGTCAAGGCGGCAATCCAGGGCGTGGTGCACGAGGCCGCCATTGCAGCGATCCTCACTGCCGCAATGATCCTGCTTTTTTTGGGCAACTGGCGCAGCACCTGCATCATCGCGGTGTCGATTCCGCTGTCGATCTTCACCTCGATACTGGTGCTGCATGCATTGGGCCAGACCATCAACATCATGACCCTGGGCGGGCTGGCGCTGGCCGTCGGCATCCTGGTCGACGATGCGACCGTGACGATTGAGAACATCGAACGCCACCTGCATCTCGGCGCCGATCTGCACAAGGCAATTCTGGACGGCGCCGGCGAGATTGCCGTGCCGGCGCTGGTGTCGACACTGTGCATCTGTATCGTCTTCGTACCGATGTTCTTTCTCACCGGCGTGGCGAAGTACCTGTTCGTGCCGCTGGCCGAGGCAGTGGTGTTCGCCATGCTCGCCTCCTATGTCCTGTCGCGCACGCTGGTGCCGACCCTGGTCATGCTGCTCATGGCAAGGCACGACCCGAATGCGCCGCCATCGGCCAAGCCGAGCCTCTTGCAGCGGACCTACCAGCGCTTCGACCGCCGTTTCGAGCGCCTGCGCGGCGGCTACATCATCGTGCTCTCCGGCCTTTTGGCGCGACGCAAGTTCTATGCGTCGCTCTTCCTGGGTTTCGCCATCCTGTCCTGCGGCCTGTTCCTGGTGCTGGGCCGCGACTTCTTTCCGAGCGTTGACGCCGGCCAGATCCGCCTGCACATGCGCGCGCCGACCGGCACCCAGATCGAGGAAACCGCACGCCTGGCCGACCAGGTCGAAGCCGTCATCCGCGAAGTGATACCGAAACAGGAACTGGTGACGATACTGGACAATCTGGGCGTGCCCAACAGCGGCATCAACCTGTCCTACAGCAACGCCGGCACCATCGGCACCCTCGACGGCGAAATCCTCATTTCGCTGACGCACGATCATCAGCCCACGGCACGCTATGTCGAGCGCCTGCGTGCCATGCTGCCGCAGCGTTTTCCGGGCATCGAATTCTTTTTCCAGCCGGCCGACATCGTCACGCAGATCTTGAACTTCGGCCTGCCGGCGGCCATCGACGTCCAGCTTGCCGGCAACGATATCGAAGCCAACTACGCGCTTGCCAGCAAGATCATGAAGCGCATCCAGAAGATTCCCGGTACCGTCGACACGCACATCCAGCAAAGGCTGAACCAGCCGGCCCTGAGCCTGCAGATGGACCGCACCGCCTTGCAGCAGTTGAACCTGTCCGCCGTCAACGTCGCGCAAAACCTGCTGGTGTCGCTGGCGGGCAGTTTCCAGACGGCGCCGGCGTTCTGGCTCAATCCCGTCAACGGCGTCATCTACAGCATCGTGGTGCAGTCACCGCAGTACCGCATCGATTCGCTCGAAGCACTGCTGCGCACGCCCGTCAGTGCCGGTGCGAATGCGCCGACGCAGTTGCTCGGCAACCTGGTCAGTGTCGCCCCGGCCACGCAACTGGCGGCGATGTCGCGCTACAACCTCAAGCCGGTGGTCGACATCTATGTCAGCGTCGAGGGCCGCGACCTTGGCAGCGTGGCCGCCGAAGTCAACAAGATCGTCGCCGACATGCGGCCCGAACTCAAGCGCGGTGCCGACATCACCGTGCGCGGCCAGGTCGAAACCATGCAATCCTCGTTCGTCGGCCTGGCCATCGGGCTGGCGCTGGCCATCGTGCTGGTCTACCTGCTCATCGTCGTCAATTTCCAGGCCTGGCTCGATCCGCTGATCATCATCAGCGCCTTGCCGGCAGCGCTGGCGGGCATTGCCTGGATGCTGTTCCTGAGCGGCACCCGTCTGTCGGTGCCGGCATTGACGGGCGCCATCATGACGATGGGCGTTGCCACCGCCAACAGCATCCTGGTGATTTCCTTTGCCCGCCAGCGCCTGCACGAGGGCGCGCCGCCGCTGTCGGCAGCGCTCGAAGCCGGCGCCACGCGTATCCGGCCGGTCCTGATGACGGCACTGGCGATGATCATCGGCATGATTCCCATGGCGCTCGGCATCGGTGAAGGCGCCGAACAGAATGCGCCGCTGGGACGCGCCGTGATCGGCGGGCTGCTCTTTGCCACCGTGTCGACGCTGTTTTTCGTACCGCTCGTATTTGCCGGCGTCCATCAGCGTCTCGCGGTGCGGCAGGCGCGGCGCGAGCAGGCCAGGCTTTCGGCAGGCCCGCGGGAAGACGCCGCCGGCACCGAAAATAACGGAGAAAAAGCAAATGACTGAAAAACGCCATGCCGATCTGCTGATGCACGCGGACGCATCGCCCGAGGTGCCGCCGTTGCATCGCGCCCAGATCGTGCGGCGCTTCCGGCTCGGTGTCTACGTGCTGCTGGGCCTCTTGCTGGCCGGTGCGAGCGTCACCGTGGTGTTGCGCCTGTCGCATGCAAAAGCGCTCGACGCGCGCACCACCGGGCAGAACCAGCAGCATGTCGTGACGGTGCAGGCGCAAAGCAGCAGCCGCGCGCAGCCGATCGTCCTGCCCGGCACGCTCCAGGGCAGCATCGAGGCGCCCATCTACGCGCGCAGTGCCGGCTATGTCGTGCGCTGGACCAGCGACATCGGCAGCCGCGTGCGCAAGGGCGATCTGCTTGCCGAAATTTCGACACCCGAAGTCGACCAGCAACTCTCCCAGGCGCTGGCCGCCCGGCCGCAAATCCTCTCCACGGTCGAGCTGGCGAAAAGCTCGTTGGGCCGCTGGCAAAGCCTGCGCAAGCAGGATGCAGTGTCTCAACAGGAACTCGACGAGCGCCAGAGTACCCTGGCGCAGGCGCAGGCCAATCTTGCCGCCGCAGACGCCAACATCGCCCGATTGAAAGAGCTAAAATCCTTTCAGCGCATCGTCGCGCCATTTTCCGGCACCATCACCCGGCGCAACGTCAACATCGGTGACCTGATCGACGCCGGCAACGGCGGCGCTGCAAAAGCCCTGTTTACCCTGGCGCAGACCGACGCGTTGAAGGTCTACGTGTATGTGCCCCAGGCCTATTCGCAACGCATCAGGACCGGCGCGGCTGTCGACATCACCCAGGCCGAACTGCAGGGGCAGGTATTCAAGGGCACGGTCGTGCGCAGCGCCGGTGCCATCGACGCCGCCAGCCGGACCTTGCAGATCGAGGTCAGCCTGCCCAACGATGGCGGCAAGCTCCTGGCCGGCACCTATGTCAACGTCGCCATGCCGACCCTTGCGCGCCAGTCCCTGACCGTGCCGACCAACAGCCTGCTGCTGCGCGCCGAGGGACCGCGCATCGGCGTGGTCGATGCAGGCAACCGCATCAGGTTGCATGCCGTGAGCCTGGGAGCCGACTTCGGTCAGACTGTCGAAATTCTCAGTGGCATCAGCGGCAACGACCAGCTCGTCGTCAATCCCCCGGACTCGCTGGCCGATGGTGATATCGTGGTCGTGGCGCCTAAAAAGGCGAAAACACCTGCCGCCAGCGCATCCGCTTCCTGACAGACGGGCGCCGCGCCGACCCGGCCAAGTGCCCCGATGCATCGTTGATCGACGCTACCAGGGACGCATCGCCCGCGGCATGCCAGCGTAATTATTGCAAATTACGTAAATCATGCCTGCCGGATGAGCGCATCAGGTTCGCCCGTGACAGGCACGCGGGCGCACTGCTCGATTCCGCCCGGGCATGGCAATTGCAAAGAGTTTCAGGATTTAATTTGATCCCGGAGCTGCAGTGGCATTGCCTTCACGCCGACTATTTCTTCAGTGGGCCGGTCTGGTCATGGCCGGGGCGCTGCCTGTGGTACGGGTACATGCCGCATCCGGGAACGATTCGGCAGATGTCGGTCCGGCGCGCCATGCAAACGGCAACGACCTGGGCTATGCATTTTTCGATGCCGATGATGCCGCCTTCATCGAAGCGGCGGTCGAGAGGCTGATTCCTGCCGACGAACACGGCCCGGGCGCCCTGCATGTGGGCGTTTCCTACTACATCGACAGGCAGCTTAGCAGCCCGTGGGGCAGTGGTGAGCGGCGCAACCGCAGCGATGGCTGGCTGTCCTGGCTCCCGGCCCGCGACGCTGCCGTGGCGCAGTCACCGGCAGCGTTTTTTCGCACCGCCTTGCACGGCATCGAAGCGGACCTCGCACGCCAGCCCGAAGTCATCGCCATGCGTCATGCGTCATGCGGTCCAGGCTGCCCTGCAGGAGGCGGCGCCCGGCCAGCCGCCGCTGTCGCCGCCGCCCGCCCGCGCCGCCGACCCCTTGTCTGCCAGGCGCCTTTTTGCATGCCTGCCAACGCCGGAGCAATCGCTTTACCTGCAACTCCTCAAGCACGGCTACTGCGACCTGGGACCGGTACCCTCGCAACTTTTTTTTGAAACGCTACTCAGTATGACAATCGAAGGCTTTTTCAACGCGCCGGTCTACACCGGCAATGAAGAGGCGGTCGCATCTCGCATGCCAGGTCGTGCTGCCGCCCGGGGCGCAATGTCAACTTGAAGGGACCATCATGAAGCAACGTCGTCTGATCTTACGTTCTCTGTCCGGCACGGCGCTGGCCACGTTCGCCGTTTCATCGCTCCCGCTGCGGGCACTCGCGCAGGCCGCCGCTGGCACCGCGGTCAAATTGAGCGAAACCGACCCTCAGGCCATCGCGCTGGGCTACAAGGACGACACGACCAAAGTCGATGCCAAAAAATTCCCGGCCCACCAGGTCGCGCAGATCTGCGCGGGCTGCCAGTTTTATCAGGGCACGGCGAAGGATGCGCTGGCGCCGTGCCAGATTTTCGCCGGCAAGCAGGTCGCCGCAAAAGGTTGGTGCAGTTCTTACGTCAAGAAGGCCGGAAGCTGACGCCTGCTGCCAGGCAAGGCGTGGCCGGCATGCGCAACTCTGGTAGAGTGCCGGCATGCGCACCTTGACACTCGACCGAATACTGCAATCCCAGGGCTTTGGCAGCCGTAAATATTGTCGCGACCTGATCAGCGCCGGTGAAGTCACCATCGACGGCAGCATTGCTGACGACTATCGCGTTGCCTACGTCGGACCGGGCCTGCGTTTTTCCTTGTTCGATGAGGAGTGGCTGTATCGGGAGCATGTCTACATTGCATTGAACAAGCCGGCAAACTTCGAATGTTCACGCAAGCCGAGCCATCATCCGGGCGTGCTGACGTTAATGCCCGAGCAATTTACCTGGCGCGACGTACAGCCGGTCGGCCGTCTGGATCTCGATACGACGGGTCTGCTGCTCATGTCGGACGACGGTCCCTTCATTCACGCGCAGTCGTCGCCAAAACGCCATGTACCGAAACTGTATCGGGCAACCACCGATACGCCGGTGACCCCCGGGCTGGTCGCGCAACTCCTGGCTGGCGTGCAGTTGCATGATGAACCACTGCCTCTTGCCGCGCGCAGTTGCCAGATGGTCGATGCGAACCAGATCGACATCGTCCTGGAGCAGGGAAAATATCATCAGGTCAAGCGCATGCTGGCTGCGGCAGGCAATCATTGCGTTGCATTGCAGCGTACGGCAATCGGCGCACTGACACTGGCGTCGCTTGAGCTTGACGAAGGCCAGTGGTGCTATCTGGAGCCCGAGCACCTTGCCTTGCTGAGTGCCGTCACAGCTACCGCTTCCAGCGCATCGCACGGCCCCGGCTGACGAGGACTTTCAGGGCTGCGATCGCTCGATGATGCGGTTTAAAATGTAATCGGCAGGCGCACCGTCAGCGTCACATCCGGCGTGTCGCGCGTCAGCCCGGCGCCAACCGATACGCTCAGGCTGGTTTTCGGATTGATGCGGAAGGCGTATCCAACCAGCAGGGTACCGAGCTGCGAACGCACCGAACCCGGCACTGTCGCGCCGTTGAGCTTGGTACGGCCAACCGAATTATGGTCGTAGCCGATGCTGAAAGACGATTTTTCGTTCAGTGCCAGCCCCATGCCAAAGTTGAAGCCCAAGATATCGCCCGGTTCGACGGTTCCTAGAAATTCACTGCCGTTGACGACCGTGCGGCTGACGTCGTTTCGCTTGAAGTTGTGCAGGTAGGTGACACTACCGAAAAACACGGCCGGATCCGACGGATACAGCCAGGTTGTTGACGATTGCCTAGAACTGATCCACTTAAAGCAATAAATTTCATCTAAATTTGACCCACGTGATTGAATCACCTGCTTAATGTTTGAG
>JANXSS010000135.1 GCA_025356535.1 Herminiimonas sp. | reverse complement strand
TGGACGGGGCCGCCCACGGTGGATGGGGTGCAGGTGACCGGGACTTTCCGTTCCCATCAGGTGCCGTTGGCCAACGTCCGGGACAACCCCGAGCACCTGGCGTTGCTGGAGCAATGGCTGCTGTCCTACCGGCCTCAGGAGCTGTTCGACGCCACCGGCCGACCGGTGCCGATGGTCCGTGAGGCGAGCCCGGAGGCAGGCCACCGGCTGAGCGCGTCGCCACATGCGAATGGCGGCCTACTCACGCAAGACCTCGACCTGCCGGACTATCGCGACTACGCGGTGCCGGTCACACATCCGGGCCAGCATCTCGCCGAGTCCACCCGTCAGCTGGGCGACATGCTGCGCGACCTGTACCGGCGCAACCCGAGCACGTTCCGACTGTTCTGCCCGGACGAAACGAACAGCAACCGCCTGGGTGCGGTGTTTGAAGTCAGTGACCGGGCCTTCATGGAACGCACCACAGACCAGGACGTCGCAGTCTCCGCGGACGGCCGGGTCATGGAGGTGTTGTCGGAGAACACCTGCCACGGCTGGCTGGAGGGGTACACGCTGACCGGCAGGCACGGCCTTTTCGCGTCCTATGAAGCCTTCGCGATGATCAGTGCCTCGCAGACCGTGCAGCACAGCAAGTGGCTGGAGGAGGCTGCCCGGTTGCCGTGGCGCGCGAAGGTACCCAGTGTGAACATCCTGCTGACGTCTACGGCCTGGCGCAACGATCACAACGGCTTCTCCCATCAAGGTCCCGGCCTGCTGCAGAACGTCATCACCCAGCGGGGCGAGGTCGCTCGGGTCTACCTGCCACCGGACGCGAACTGTTTGCTGTCGGTGGCCGACCACTGCCTGCGCAGCAGGAACTACATCAACGTCATCGTCGCCGGCAAGCAGCCATCGTTTCAATGGCTCGACATGGCTGCCGCCGCACGCCACTGCGCCGCCGGCGCGTCGATCTGGCAATGGGCCGGCAACGGCGGCGACGATCCGGACGTGGTGATGGCCTGTGCCGGCGACGTGCCGACGCAGGAGACGCTGGCAGCCGTCATGCAGCTGCGCGGCGACGTGCCCGGCATCCGCATCCGCGTGGTCAACGTGGTCGACCTGATGGTGCTGCAGCCGCCGTCCGAGCATCCGCACGGCCTTACCGACGCCGCATTCGATGCGCTGTTTACCATCGACCGGCCGGTGATCTTCGCCTTTCACGGCTATCCCGCCATGATCCACAAGCTTGCCTACCGTCGTCGCAATCACGCCAACATGCATGTGCGCGGCTACCGCGAGGAAGGCACCATCACCACTTCGTTCGACATGGTGGTGCTCAACAATCTCGACCGCTTCCAGCTCGCGCTCGACGCCGTGAAGCACGTACCGCGACTGGCCGGCCAGGTGGCGGCTGCGACCGCATGCTACCAAAGCGCGATGGCGCGCCACAAGGACTACATCAGCGCGCACGGCATCGACCTGCCGGAGATTCGCGACTGGCGCTGGCAGGCGCCGCCATGAGGACGCAGGCATCCTGGCGCATCGGCGCTGCCGCACAGGCCGGTGGCGATCCTTCAAACTGACTTTCAATGCAATCGGACGGAGTAAACATCATGCCAAGCGCACGCCAGCTCATGACGCAACCGGTACTCACGGTGCGCAGCGACGACACCATCCACAATGCAATCGAGCGCATGCTCGGCAACGGCGTCAGCGGCTTGCCGGTCGTCGGCGCCGATGGCGCGCTGGTCGGCATGCTGACCGAGGGCGACCTGTTGCGCCGCACCGAAATCGGCACCGACAAGGTCCGCCCGCACTGGCTGGCGTTCCTGGTCGGGCCTGGCAAGCTGGCCGACGAATACACTCATGCCCACAGCCAGACGGTGGCCGACGTCATGAGCAGTCACGTCATCCATGCGCCGCCGACGGCAAGCCTGGAGTCGCTGGCCAGCCTGATGCAGGCAAAGCATGTCAAGCGCATTGCGATCGTGGAAAACGACCGGTTGATCGGCGTGGTCGGCCGCACCGACCTATTGCGCGCCATCTCGAAGGCATTTGCTGCAACGGCCGGCCAGAGCAGTCCTGACAGCGAAATCAAGGCGCGCCTGTGGAGCGAACTCAACGGCACCGAATGGGCGCCCTGCAAGACGATCACCATCGGCGTTGCCGCCGGCGTCGTCACCCTGGGCGGCATCATCATGGACGGGCGCGAACGCCAGGCGCTGTGTGCCGCCGCCGCAGGCATACCCGGCGTCAAGAGCGTGCGCGATCACATGACCTGGGTCGACATGACGACCGGCACCGTGATCGATGAAGGCGGCGATGTCGCCGCGCGCAACAAGGAAGCGTCCTGACCCGACTTGATGCCGGGCTGCCAGGGCCTGCGCCAGTTGCACCGTAAGGCGGCCATCTCCGCCGGCCGTCTGCGCGGCTGTGCGGTCACCGCAGCTGCCTGTCCGGCACGACGGACCTGCACCACGGACCTGCACCACCGCATGCAGCTCGCCCTTGCCGCCACAGGTCCGGACATGCCCGCATTGCCCCAGGCGCGCCTTCTGATGGACCCAGTGTGCCGGCTGGCAGAACCCACGATCAAGGCGCTATTGCACTGCACAATGCCCTCCAAGCGTTAATTACCAATGGTGCTACTATCGGTAAATACTCTTCCTTGGGGAAACATTTATGCAGATGCTAGAAATCAGGCCGCGCCCGGTCGAAATCCGCGACGCAGGCTGCGCCGCGTGCAAGGAGCCGCTGGGCTTTGACTTCACGTTTGCATTCCAACCAATCGTCGATGTGCAGACGCGCTCCATCTACGCCTATGAGTCGCTGGTGCGTGGGGTAAACGGCGAAGGCGCCGCAGAGGTGCTCGGCCTGGTCAACGACGGCAACCGCTACCGCTTCGATCAGGGCTGTCGCATCCGCAGCATCTTTCTGGCGCAGCGACTCGGCATGAAGACGCGGATTTCGATAAATTTCCTGCCCAATGCGGTGTATCAGCCGGAGCTGTGCATCCGCACCACGATCGCGGCAGCTGTCGCGGCGAATTTTCCGCTCGAGCAGATCATCTTCGAAGTCACCGAATCCGAGCAGATCCTCGAACCCGGCAAATTGCTGTCCATTTTTAATTATTACCGCAAGCGCGGCTTCGCAACCGCAATCGACGACTTCGGTGCAGGCTATGCGGGGCTGGGCCTGTTGACAGATTTTCAGCCGGATATCATCAAGATCGACATCAAGCTGGTGCGCGACATCGACAGCAATCCGGTCAAGCAGGCGGTCGTCGAGGGCATCCTGCTGACCACTCGAAAGCTTGGCGTGAAGGTCATTGCGGAAGGCGTGGAAACACGTGCCGAAGCAAAATGGTTCAAGGCAAACGGCATCCATCTTATGCAGGGATACTACTTTGCCCGTCCCGGTTTCGAGTCGCTGCCGACGGTATCGAACTGGGATTTCGACTAGCCGGGCGCAAGCACCGCGCCCGGCCCTCAGCGCGCAGGCCTACATCATTCCCATTGCGCGCGGCAGCCACAACGACAGACCGGGCCAGTAGGTCACGATCACCAGGAACACCAGCATCGTGCACAGCCACGGGAAGACGGCAACCGTCAGTTCGGTGATCGTCATCTTCGAGATGCCGCTGGCCACATACAGGTTCAGGCCGACCGGTGGATGGCACAGGCCGACCTCCATGTTCGCGTCGATCAAAATGCCGAGGTGGATCGAATCGATTCCCAGGCGGATCGCGGCCGGATGCAGGATCGGCGCCATGACCAGGATGATCGACGACGGCTCCATGACGTTGCCGGCCAGCAGAAGCAGGATGTTGGTAAAGAACAGGAACCCGACCCGGCCCATTTCCTTGTTCAGGATCCAGTCCGCCATGAGCTGCGGAATGTTTTCATTTGCCATCAGAAACGAGAACAGGACCGCGTTGGTGATGATGTAGAGCAGCATCGCGCTCATCGCCGCAGAGGCCTTGACCACCTTCGGCGTGTTCTTCAGCGGCATGTCCTTGTAGACGAAAATCGAGATGATGAATGCATAGATGGCGCTCATGGCCGCCGCTTCGGTTGCCGTGAAAATGCCGCTGTAGATGCCGCCGATGATGATCACCACCAGCATCAGGCCCCAGACGCTTTCGCGAAAGGCTTTCCAGCGCTCGCCCCAGGTGGCGCGTACCATGCGCGGATAGCCGTGTTTTTTCGCCAGATACCAGGTTGTCGCGCACAGCATTGCGGTCAGCAGCATGCCCGGCAGGACACCGGCGACGAACAGCGCGCCGATGGAAGTGTTGGTCGACACCGCATAGATTACCTTCGGTATCGACGGCAGCATCAGGATGCCGAGCGAGCCGGCCGTGATGATGACGCCGGCGCCGAACTCCTTCGGATAGCCTTGCGCGACCATCGCCGGCAGCACGATGGAGCCGATCGCCACCACCGTTGCAACACTCGAGCCGCACACCAGCGCGAACATGGCGCAGGCAAGAATGCCGGCCAGCGCCAGGCCGCCGTGCCAGTGACCGACCAGGCTGGTGGCGAAATCGATCATGCGCTTGGCCACGCCGCCGTGCGTCAAGAAATTACCGGCGAGGATGAAGAATGGAATCGACATGATCTCGAACTTTTCGATGCCCGTGAAAAGCTTGAGTGCGACCGCCTCGATCGGCAGGTTCGTGAGCAAAAACAGGAACGTCAGCACCGTCAGGCCCAGGGCGATCGACACCGGCACGCCGGTCAGCATCAGCGCGATCAGGAGCGCAAAGACGATGCCGACGTTGCCGCCGAAGTAGCCGACTGCCAGGAGCGAGCCGACGATCGCGCTCAGCCAGAAGGCTGCGCGCGGCTTGGTCATGCGGCGAATGCCGAGCGTTTCGATGGCGGCGCTCATGCGGCACCCGTGCCGGAAACCGGG
>JANXSS010000052.1 GCA_025356535.1 Herminiimonas sp. | reverse complement strand
AGACCGTCATCATCGTGCCGGGCTACGGTCTGGCGGTGGCACGCGCGCAGCATGCCCTGAAAGAGCTGACCGAAAAACTGGTGCACAAGGGCGTGACCGTCAAATACGCGATCCATCCCGTGGCCGGACGCATGCCGGGGCACATGAACGTGCTGCTGGCCGAAGCCGAGGTGCCGTACGACCAGGTCTTCGAGATGGAAGACATCAACAGCGAATTCAGCCAGGCCGACGTGGTGCTGGTGCTGGGTGCAAACGACGTCGTCAATCCGGCTGCGAAAGACCCGAAATCGTCGATCGCCGGCATGCCGATCCTGGAGGCCTACAAGGCCAAGACGGTCATCGTCAACAAGCGTTCGATGGCCGCCGGCTATGCCGGTCTGGACAACGAGCTGTTCTACATGGACAAGACGATGATGGTCTTTGGCGACGCCAAGAAGGTCATCGAAGACATGGTCAAGGCAATCGACTGAGGCATCTTGATGGCGTAAAGCCGCAGCATTTGAAAAGCCTGGCCGTCAAGTTGACGTGTTGATGATCCGGTCCGCCAGGCCTGAATCCGATCAGACTCCTCTCTCGCGGTTATCCGTATTTCGGCTATATTTTATTTAGCTGAAATACGGCTATATTGACTTTATCCGTTATTCAGCTATTATGGATATATCTGCATAACGGATATTTTCCAGCATGTCGGCCGCACCTGACTCCCACCTTCTCCTCACGACACCACAACTCGGGCAACTGCTCGTGTCGACCCGCAAGCTGCACAAGCTGACCCAGGCGGCGGTGGCAACGCGTGTCGGGCTGAGCCAGAATCGCATCTCGCACCTTGAAAAGCATCCCGATGAAATCAGCGTCAGGCAGTTGCTCAGCTGGTGCGCCGTCCTGGAGCTGGAGTTGCGGCTGGGCGAGCGGGATACGTCTGCCGCAAGCAACGCGGCGGAGTGGTAAGCATGGGCCGCCGCTCGCATAGCCAGACCCTTCATCTTTGGGCAAATGGCGATTACGTCGGACGGTGGACGATCAATGCCAATGGGAATTCCGAGCTGCTGTACGACGATGCCTGGCGCAGCGCCACGCGCGGACGGCCGATCTCCCTGTCGTTGCCGTTCAACATGCGAAATGAGCCGCTCAAGGGAACCAGTGTTTCGCACTACTTCGAGGGCCTGTTGCCGGACAGCGAAGTCATCCGCAAACGCGTTGCAACCCGGTTCAAGACAGGCTCCATCGAAGCTTTCGACCTTCTCGCGGCAATTGGCCGGGACTGCGTGGGCGCCTTGCAGCTCTTGCCAGAAGGCGTCGAACCGGAAGGACTTGCCTCGATTGACGGCATCGCCCTGGATGAGGATGCCATCGAGCGGCACCTGCTCGACGTGGTCAACCCGGACCGGCACGGTGCCCGATCCGATGCCGACTGCGACGACGACTTCCGGATTTCGCTGGCCGGCGCGCAGGAAAAGCATGCCTTCCTGTGGTGGGATGGTAAATGGATGAAGCCACGTAGCGCTACGCCGACGACGCACATCTTCAAGCTTCCCATCGGCATGGTGGGTGGGCGCAAGGCGGACTTTTCCACGTCGGTCGATAACGAGTGGTTATGCCTGCGGCTGTTCAAAGCATACGGACTGCCCACGGCGAATGCCGAGATTGCGACCTTCGGCTCGCAACGGGTACTCGTCGTCGAGCGATTCGACCGCGTGCTGTCGGCCAACGGCAAGCAGCTGTTGCGGCTTGTCCAGGAAGACTTTTGCCAGGCAACGGGAACCTCACCACTGGTGAAATACGAAAACGAAGGCGGCCCGGGCTTGCAGCAGATGTTCAACCTGTTGCAGCAATCGCAGCAGGCAGCCACGGACATGCACACGCTCATGGCCTCGCAACTGTTGTTCTGGATGCTGCGCGCACCGGATGGTCACGCCAAAAACTTCAGCATCCAGTTGCTCGCCGGCGAAGGCCGCTTCAAACTGACGCCCCTCTACGATGTCATGTCAGGCTATCCCGTCATCGGCACCGGTCCGAGTCAGTGGGCAGCCCAGGACATCAAGATGGCGATGGCGTTACTCGGCAAGAACCGCCACTACCAGGCCAGCAGCATCATGCGACAACACTTCAACAGCACTGCGAAGAAGGTCGGCTACGGCGAAACCGCCGAACCGCTGCTGCTGCAATTCATTGCCCGCACACCTGCAGTGGTCGACAATGTTCGCGGCGAGCTTCCCGCCGGATTTTCGCAAAAGGTCGCCGACAAGATTTTTGGTGGCCTTCTCGACGCAGCGCGCGCACTGGAACGGATGGCGCCTGGCTAACCAGAGCAATTCATCCCCGGGAATGGAAAAATGTCTATCTCGCGGGAGACATCGCCTGTTTCACCGAGCCATGGAAAACCCCGCTTTCCGGAAAAAGCAGCCTCTTCACAAACCAGCACGTCAACTTAACGCCCGGCCTGAAAAGCCGGTGCGGTTTGTTATTGCCGCTGCCCGAACATCATCTGCTCGGCCAGCAACCGCTTCGCCGGGCGCACCGCATCGACTGCTCCCAGCGAAAGCCCGAGCAAGCCCTGCAGCGGGCTGCCCGGCGCGGCGGTGAAGATGCGCGCCATCAGGTCGGTCAGGCCGATCGTCTCGCGACGATCGGCCTGGCGTTGTGCGACGAACCGTTGCAGCATCGCCGCACTGGCCGCCTCGCCCAGCAGGCGCGCCAGCACGGTGGCGTCGCGCAGGCCC
>JANXSS010000051.1 GCA_025356535.1 Herminiimonas sp. | reverse complement strand
GAGCCATATTTTTGATGAATATGCACCGGTCGACAACAGCAAGGGCGAGATGGCTGCCCGCCGCAATGGCGTCTTGATTTCGCAGGATGACGGCCAGGCCGTCGCCTACGCGATCTGGAAGCTGCAGGACCGCGGCCGCATGTTCGTGGTGCACAACGATCCGGTCTATGAAGGCATGATCATCGGCATCCATTCCCGCGACAACGACCTGGTCGTCAATCCGATCAAGGGCAAGCAGCTGACCAACGTGCGCTCGTCCGGCACCGATGAAGCGGTGCGCCTGGTGCCGCCGATCCAGATGTCGCTCGAATATGCCGTCGAATTCATCGACGACGATGAACTGGTTGAAATCACGCCGAAGAGCATTCGCCTGCGCAAGCGCTTCCTGAAAGAGCATGAGCGCAAGAAAGCGTCGCGCGACGCGGCCTAAGCTTCAGGGCAACGCGCAAGCGCAGCACGTCGGTTGGTACCGGCATGCCGCGGCTCGCGGCGAACATGCTGCGTTGATGGCACTGTAAAAAAACCCGCTGATTTGATGTGCCATCCATGGCCATTGAATCAGCGGGTTTTTTGCGGCTTCAAACATCGCGAAGCAAGCGGGCGCGCAGTGCAGGCGTCACCTCGGATCGGTTGGCTGCGGCGATGACTGCCTTCCCGGATTTTCGATGACGTGCCTTTGGCCGCCGCCGCACGGTTTCTTCGTCGTCTGTTCTGGTGCGCAGTACGAGCAATTTTTGATCCGCCGGCATCTGTCGTGGCTCAACCACCGCTTAGCAAACGGGAGCGGATCTCGGGTGCCATGCCGGATTCATTGACCGCCTTCACGAAGGCGCTTTCGGCCGTTGAGTCGGTCATGCCGAACGGCATGATGTGAATGAGGTTCTTGCCGTTGATTTTTGTATTCAGTATCTGGCACTTTTGATCCGGCAACAGCGCCTGCGAAGCCAGGACGAGGCGCGCAAACGTACTGACGGCATTCGGCTTGTTGTCGCGGAGTGCAATTTGTATTCCCGTCATTTTCTTGTGGCGTCGGGTGCTCAGGCGTTGTGAAAGGATCTTTGTTTTTTGTTCTCCTGACAATGTCTCCAGCGCCAGCACGCCGCTTGTGTAAGCGGCAACCGTGCTTTCGTAGCCAAGCGCCATCATGACCAACAGCGGTGGCGCACCGCGACTGCTCGGCGTACTCAAGGCTTTTACCTGCATGCTCGTGTCCGGCATTTTTGAAATTTCTGCAAACACATGCGGCAGCTCGCCGGAATATCCTTCCCTCGCCACGCGGTAGACATAATTGCCATCGATCAAACCGGTGTCCTGTGCTTGTTCGTCCGGGGGACCGGACTCTGGCGGGGGCGATGCGTGAACCCCCGGTCGAGACGAAAACTGACGATTTGCAATGGTCTCCGTACCGTCGATGCCCATCAAGGTTGGCATGCGCCACCCGCCCTCGAGGCGGGTATCAGTCGATACTGGCCTGGGGGTTTTGTCTGAAATGATGAAGGCCACCGACCGTGACTGATTCTTGTAATAAAAATTCGTCAGGCGCTTATCGTTGATCAGTCGCGCCATCGATAGCGATTCAACCGCTGCCAGGTCCTTCGTGCGCACCTGGCGATGGGAAGCCGTGAGGTTTGGATCGTAGAAGTCGACCGCGTAGGTTGGCTGACCGTCGGCGCTTTTCTTGATCCTCAATTCGCATGCCATGCCATGATTGTCCGAACAGATCAGAATACGTTTTGGTTCGGCACCTCCATCCACATGCTGCATTTCCCGGAACTGGGTTGCCAGGAAGTTTCCCCATTTGTCGTTTTCGACGAGATGGCTGTTCGTGCAATTGTTCGTGTAGTACTCATGGGCGTTTTGATTTTCGCTTTTGAAGGCCTTTTGCAGATTCTTTTTGCTGCCAAGGCTGGCGTAGTCGATCTTGCCGTTATCCAGCAGGGGCCGGTGCAAAAGCCAGTAGACGGCGAGATGACGACACAGGATTTTCTGTCTTGTATTCTCGAATTTGACGGCGCCATTCAAAAACAGCACTTTGCTGCGTCCGGCCTTGAGCTTCCGGTGCGAAAACTGCTTGAGGAAATTTTTTACGCCTGGTTCGTCCACAGGTTGCCGCGACGGGTGCAGCAGCCCTTTTTCATGCCATGCGTCGAGCTTGCTGGTGTCGTTCAAGGCCAGCATGCCGATGAGCCGGTCCTGATGACGCCGGAAGACGAATTTCCCGGGTGGCGGCCCGGCTTTTTCCAGTGCCTGCGTGGCGGCGGCGATGTCGTATTCCCGCAGCGCCCGAACGATCGGTCCATCCGTCCCTGAAGCCGTCTGGTTCGAATGCCTTGTTGCGAAGCGCCCGAGGATGCGTCCGATCGGGCCGGGGTGGGTTGGTGCGGCAGGCGATGCTATCGTGGCGAAGCTGGCGCTTGCCTGCGGTGCCGGTGCTGCGAGATTCATGCGTTTCATGCGGCCGGCAACCTGGATCAAACGGGCGCAGGCGACGCCGTTTTCGTCGCTGCCGGCGGCCTCGCGCAGCCTGACCGGGCAGACCAGGTGCGGTTCTGCGCCGTTGCGCAGCATTTCCTTGACCGTTGGCAAGTCGTGATCTACCAGCGCGCGTTCCAGCGGCGAGAGTGCCGCAAGCGGTCGCGCCACCGGCGCCGGCACCGCGGCAGGTGGCTGGTGCACCAGTGACAGGCTGCGGGATTCAATTTCCTGGCGGCTTAGAACACGTGCCATGTAACCTCGCTCAAGTAAAGGCGCTTTCCGGGCACTTACTGTATTGCATATTTCTTTATGGAATTTATCTGCTTGCGAACGTCTTTTCCAGGAAGTGAAGCCGGCAACCGTCGGGTTTTTAAGGCAACACGGCCATTTCGACGTCCTGCAGCAGGCGGGTGCGAATCCCGGGCGGCAGGTTGAATGCGTTGACCGCGTCCACAAATGCCTTGCTGGCCTTTGCACAATCGAGGTTCGGGTAATGCTTGAGGATTTTCTTGTCCTTCGTCTTGGTGCGCAGTACGCGGCATTTCTGATCCAACGTCAGCAAATCCGAAGCAAGGACGGTGCAGGTCAACGCGGCGACGATGCGTGCGCGGTTTGCCAGCAGTGCAGTCTGAAATGCGGTCAATTCTATGTCGGCCCGCAATCTCGTGGTCTGGCAAAGTACCGTTGCCTTTTGATCGCCTGATAATGTTCGCATTGCCAGCACGCCGCGCGTGAAGTTGGAAACGGTGTTCTCATAACTGACGGCGATCGCGCAGCACAGGGCTGAACTTCCTCGATTGCCACGAGCACTCAACACCTCGACCTGCAGGGTTTTATCCGGAATTTTTTCCACTGCTGCAAAAATGTGCGGCAGCTCGCCGGCAAAGCCCAGGGTTAACATATGGAAAACATAACCGGCATTCACTTGATTGACGCCCTGCGCTGTCTCTGCCGTGGAGCCCGATGCTGCAATCGGCCGCGTATGCATGCCGGGCCGGGACGATAGCTGCCGGTTTGCGATGTTTTCCTTGCTGGCCGACAGACTGTCAGCCCGCGTTGGTCTGGGCATTTCGTCGGGGATGACAAGCGCCACCGATACTGACTGATTCTTGTAGTAACGATTGCACCGGCGCTCGTCGTTGATCAGTTTCGCCATCGATAGCGATTCGATACTTGCAAGATCCTGGGTCCGTACCCGGCGATGCGATGCCGTGCGATTGGGATCATAAAAATTCAGCCTGAAAAGTGGCTCCCCGTCAGCGCCTTGCTTGATTTTCAGTTCGCATGCAATGACATGATTGTAGGAACAAATCAGGATGCGTCTGGGCTCGTCGCCGCACGCCGCTTGCTGCATTTCCCGAAACTGTGTTGCGAGGAACGCTCCCCAGTGGGCGTTTTCGACAACGTGGCTATTTGTACAGTTATCCAGATAGTATTCAAAGGCATGTTCATTCTCGGCCTTGAACGCTTCTTTCAGGCGCTTTTTGCTAGAGAAGGTTGCGTAATCGATCTTGCCGTTTTCGAGGCGTGGCCGGTGCAGGAGCCAGTAGACGGCAAGATGGCGGCACATGATCTTTTGCCGCGAATCGTGGAACGTTACGGCACCGTTGATGGACCGCCAGCTGCTGCGTCCGCGCTTGGGTGAACTGTACGGAAATTCCTTCAGCAGGGCTTTTAAGCCTGGCCTGCCCACGGTCTGCAGCGAATGTTGGAGCAGGCCTTTTTTATGCCATGCGTCGAGATTCTTGGTGTCGTTTAACGCAAGCATGCCGATCAGGCGATCTTCGTGGCGCTTGGCATTGAATTTCCTCGGGGGTCGCCTGGCCTTTTCCAATGCCTGCGTGGCTGCAGGGATGTCGTATTGCAGTAACGCGCCCGTGATCGGCCCTTCCGGCACAGAGGTCGTCCCGCGATCATTGCCGCGCGTAAAGCGCCCGATCAGGCGGGTCATCGGAGCGGTCCGAGTGGCGCTGGCCGGCAGCGATTGCGGTGCTGGCGGCAGGCTTGCATGCGCGGTCGATGCGGGGAGCTGCATGCGCTGCATGCGACCGGCAATCCGGATCAATCGGGCGCACGCGGCGCCGTTTTCATCGCTACTGGCAGCAGCGCGTAGCAGTGCCGGACACACCAGGCCTGGATCGGCGCCCTGAAGCAGCATCGACTTTACTGTCGGTAAATCATGCGCCACCAGCGCGTGCTCGAGTGGCGAGAGTGCTGACAAGGGTCGTGCAGCCGGGGCCGGTATTGCCGCATTGGCCTGCGACACCAATGACAGAACATGCGGTCCGGCTGCATTGCGAGCGTCAATAACGCGTGACATCGGACGTCGCGTGGACAGCCGTCGTTTAGAGACCCTTACTCTATTAAATATTTCCCTATTTCATTTAAACGGTTGCGCACCGAGTTCCCGGGAAGCGAAGCATGCAGCAAACCCGCGCTGCTTCAGGCCGGCACTGTAGCGCTCTGCGGCAGTACCTGTTGCGCCTTGAGGATTGCCGCAATCGAACCGAACAGTTCATCGATCTGGCTGCGCTCGATGATCAATGGTGGCGACAGCGCAATGATGTCGCCGGTGGTGCGGATCAGCACGCCTTTTTCCCAGAAGCATTTCAGGAAGACATCGAAGGCCCGCGCGGTCGGCTTGCCGGGAATGGCTTCGAGTTCGATGCCGCAAACCAGGCCGAGATTGCGCACGTCCTTGACGAAGGGCAGGCCTTTGAGGCTGTGCGCGGCGTCTTCGAAATACGCGGCCATCGACGCCGCCCGTTCGAACAGCTGTTCCTCTTTGTAGACATCCAGAGTGGCCAGCATCGCGGCGCAGGCCAGCGGATGGGCACTGTAGGTGTAGCCATGAAAAAACTCGATGGCGTTTTCCGGTGCGCCGTTGATGAAGGTGTCGTGTATGTCCTGGCGCACGATGACCGCGCCCATCGGCACCGTTGCATTGGTCAGGCCCTTGGCGCAGACGATCATGTCCGGCACCACGCCGAAATAGTCGGCAGCGAAGGGTGTGCCGAGGCGGCCGAAACCGGTGATGACTTCGTCGAAGATCAGGAGGATGCCGTGGCGGTCGCACAGCGCACGCAGCTTTTGCAGGTACCCTTTCGGCGGCAGGATGACGCCGGTCGAGCCCTGCACCGGTTCGACGATGATGGCGGCCACCGTTGCCGGATCATGCAGCGCAATCATGCGCTGCTCGAACTCGTCGGCGAGCTCGGCGCCGTGCTCGGGCAAGCCGCGCGAAAACGCGTTGCGGCCGATGTCGAGCGGATGGCGCATGTGGTCCACGCCTGCCAGGGCCGGGCCGAAATGCTTGCGGTTGCCGGCGATGCCGCCCACGGCAATGCCGCCGAAGCCGACACCGTGATAGCCGCGCTCGCGCCCGACCAGGCGCGTCTTGAGGCTGTCGCCGCGCATGCGGTGATAGGCCAGGGCGATTTTGAGCGCAGTGTCGACGCCTTCCGAGCCGTCGTTGCAGAAGAAGACGCGGTTCAGGCCTTCCGGCGCGATCGCTGCCAGTGCCGTTGCCGCCTCGAACGCCAGCGGATGGCCCATCTGGAACACCGGTGCGAAATCCATTCTGCCGGCCTGGCGGCTGATGGCTTCGGTGATCTTCGGATGGCAGTGGCCGGCGTTGACGCACCACAGGCCCGCCGTGCCGTCGAGGATGCTGCGGCCATCGTCGGTTCGGTAATGCATGCCGGTGGCAGAGACCAGCATGCGCGGCTTGCTCTTGAATTGACGGTTTGCCGTGAAGGGCATCCAGAAATGATCGGTATTGAGCGGGTTGGTCATGGCTGGGCTGCCCTCATGTGGAATGGAGTTGCGCCCATGGTAGCGCGTTTCGACGGCCGGTTTCAAACGTCGCGCTGCCGGCGCCTGCCGGTACAATACGGCTTTTTGCGGAAACCGCCCTTTGAACTCCTCACCGCCTGCCGCAGGGTTGCCGTCGCGCCAGCTGTCCGTTGCGCCCATGATGGACTGGACCGACCGCCACTGCCGCCTGTTCCATCGGCAGCTCACCCGGCATACCTGGCTCTATACCGAGATGGTGACCACCGGCGCGCTGCTGCACGGCGACGTCGCCCGTCACCTCGATTTCAGCGAGGAAGAGCATCCGGTTGCCTTGCAGCTGGGCGGCAGCGAGCCGGCCGACCTGGCCCGAAGTGCGAAGCTCGGTGAAAAATGGGGTTATGACGAAATCAACCTGAACTGCGGCTGCCCG
>JANXSS010000269.1 GCA_025356535.1 Herminiimonas sp. | reverse complement strand
ACCGCCGTCGTACACCTTGTTGATACCGGTGGCCGTGACCGTCAGCGGCCTTGCCATGACGTTTGCAGAAAGCCCAGTTGGTTGTGTCAACGCGTAGTTGCCGGCATCGGCGCCCGCCAGGCTGTCACTTGCAGTAATGGCAAGCGCCGTGCCGACATTTTTGGTGGCAAAGTTGCCCCCCTGCGTGAGGGTGACAGTATCGCCACCGACCACACCAGGCAATGTGCCTCCGCTCAATGTTGCCGCCGTCGTGCCGTCATACACCTTGTTGGAAGCGACACTGCCGGTGACCGTCAGCGCCTTTGCCGTAATATCCGCCGTGGTGCCGGGTGCGCTGAAGGTGTAATTGCCCGCGCTGGCGCCGGTCACGCCGGCGGTCACGCCAATGGCAGTGCCGACGTTTTTGGTGGCGAAGCTACCCATGGTGGTGAGCGTGACGGTGTCCCCTGCGATCACGCCCGACAGACTGCCGCCGGTGGTCACCGCTACAGTGGTGCCGTCGTAGGTTTTGTTGGATGCGCTCAGGCCGGTCACGGTGAGCGGCTTCGGATTGACGACAAGCGTCCCGTTGGCATAGGTGATCAGGTAGCCCTGCTGATTGGAGTACAGACCCGACGGCGTGATGGCATAACTGCCGGCATTGACGGCACCCTGTGAGGCACCACCGTAGGCCAGTGTGCCAAAGACATTGGCAGGGGAGGCGACCGAATAAGACGCGCCGTTGTTGCCGCTGTAGCTTGCGCGGTCATAGGTCTTGGAGACGTTGTTGGCAGTGACCGTCAGTGGTGTCAGCAATGCCCGCAGCAAAGGATACGAATACGTGTCGTAGTTCGCCCAGTTACTACCAAAGTCCCAACCGGTAAAAGTAGACTGAAGCTGCATCTGGGCGGTGGTCTTGCCGGCCGCACCTGCACCACTGCTGGTGGCTTTGCCCGACGTGGTGACATCCCAATAGCTATTGGTAAGAGTGGGGCCAGAATTTTTATTACCAATCAAGCCGCCGACGTTACTCGCGCCAGTGACTTTGCCAGTAGAGTAACTATAACTAGTGACGTTAAATGAGACGACGCTACCCAGCAATCCACCAACATTTCCAGCAGTACTGGTGACATCTCCCGTAGCGTAGCTATTCGTAATTCTTGCCGGATTGGTATCCATGTAGCCGACCAGACCGCCTGCGTTGTTGCCGCTTACATCAACCTTGCCAGTGGCATAGCTTAAGCTGACAGTGCCACCATTAAGATAACCAATCAGCCCTCCTGAATCGAATGGCGTATTGACCTTATTAGTGACATTGCCCGTGGCATAGCTGGACGTCACGCTTCCTGTGTGAAGACCAATCAACCCGCCAACACCTGTGCCACCGCCCGTGACGTTCCCGGTTGCATAGCTTTTGGTGATTGTTCCCCCGGTACCACCAATCAATCCACCGATCGATCCAGAAGTTCCAGCCACTGCGACCGATGCATAGCTGCTGGTGATGGTTGATCCGGATTGAAAGCCGACCAGGCCGCCAACATTTAAAATTCCACTTACGCCGCCCGTCGCATAACTATTGCTTATGGCGGAAGTACTACGGCCCACCAGTCCCCCTACGTCGCTAAGTCCTGTTATGTTGACATTTGTAAGGCCAATATTGGCAATTGACGTACCCGTAGCAAAACCCATCAAGCCCACATAAGTGTCTGCCGGCCGGTTAATCGTTAGATTGCTGATCGTATGGCCCAGGCCATTGAACGTCGAAGTGAATTTTGTGGTCGCGTTGCCCAGTTGTTTGAACCCCGCGCCGCTTTCCCATGCGCTGGTGAGGCTGGCATCCAGGTTGCTGCCCAGTGCATACCGTTTAGCCAGATTGCCATTGATCCCTTGCAAATCCGTACCGGTAATACTGCCTTCGGCCCCCAGACTGTTGATCACGGTGTAGGCATTGGTGCCGATAACGAATGCTGTTGTTGACGCTGGCGATACATTGGGTAGATTAATTGCTGCGCCACTGGCCAGATTGAAGGCGCCTGTGCCACTGGCTGCCTCACCACCATTTGCTGTGTTGGGCTTGATTGCTACACCCGCTGCTGCGCTATTGGCGGTAATGCTGGCATTTACATTGACATTGTTGGAAGCTGTCAGCGTCAGGGTCGTGTTGGCGTTCCACGATACAGCGTCATTGACATTGACGTTGCCCGAGCCACTGGCATTGACGCCACTGCTGGAAAGAAGGGTAATCCCGGTTGTTTCCAGATTGCTGGATAACACCGCACCAGTGATGTCGCCACCCGACGCCGCCACTGTGTAGTCATGCGGATCTATAAGCCAGGTGCCTGTCTTGCCAAAGGGCGCAGCAGTGGTAACGCGAACATTTTCAGCAACTTTTACGGTTGCTGCCGATGTTTCGATGAAACCGCCATCGCCGCCCAACGGGGCGCTGGCGTCCAACTTGCCGCCCACAGCCACCGTGCCCGACTGCATATCCCCCATCAATCGGATGACGCCCTGCCGGTTTTCGATGCTACGTGCTTCAATGACACCGGTATTGTTCACCGCACTGTGCAGCAGATTATTGGCCGATTTGGCAGTCAACAACACTTGTCCGCCATCTGCCTTGATCAACCCGCCATTCTTGGCCAACGCATTGACGGCACCCTGATCAACCGCCACCTGCAACAACCCGTCGCCTGCAACATCCAATGTCATGGTGTTGCCTGCTGCCAGCACAACCGAGCCGAGCCTGGCGGAGATCACGCCCTGGTTGCTGACCTGGCCTCCTAGCAGGGCGACATAGCCGCCGTCGCCAGCGGTGATCGTGCCGTGGTTGACAATGCTGCTTGGGTTGTTTCCGCCTGTAAAACGGTAGCGCCCTGCCATGAAGTCGCTATCGGTTATCGTCAGGGTCGAGGCGACCAACCCGCCTACATTGACCTGCGCGCCTTTCCCAAACAGAATCCCGTTCGGATTGACCACAAAGACCTTGCCGTTTGCCGACAGATTGCCCAGCAGGGTAGAGGGGTCGGCGCCGAGCACGCGGTTCAATGCCACCGATGCCGCATTCGGCTGGATGAAACGCACCGCTTCGCCGCGACCGATATTGAAGCTGGTCCAGTTCAGTGCCGCATTCTGGCTGGCCTGATTGACCACCAGGCCGCCGGGCGCAGCAGCGATGCTGGCGCTGCCGGCCGTAACCTCGCCTCCGACGGGCAAGGCAAGCGCCGCCGGCATCAGTGCAAGCAGGACGGCGATCCGCAGCAGGCTTTGCGCAAACTGCACCGGAACGGCTGCAACGGTCGTCTCGATTGCAGTCCCAGCTACCCGAGTCGTGCCGCCCGCGCCAGCGCAGGAAGTCAGTTCCGAAACGGCAACGACAGCACCGGTGCTGGCATTCCAGAGGGATCGAAAGATGCGGTTCATGAGATCTATTTTTGATGCAGCTAAAAAGTGATCGGGCAGCGTACTGGTGCGAATGCCTAGAAAAACTTCACAACCTGCAGCCAGACCCGCTGGGACGCGTCCGGCACCGAGGTTGCCTTGGCATTTCCTACCTTCTGGGCATAGGTCATCTTTACACTGGAGCCGTCTGCAGCAACCCACTGCAGGGCTGCACCGGCGCCGCTCAAGGTGCGGTGGTTTTGCGTGGCGGTCCAGGGCGTTGCATTGAGCGTCACCTTGCCGGTGTCGACAAACGCGATTGCCTGCGTTGTTCCAGGCTGCGTTTCCAGAAAATTCGGCAGCATGGTTCTGGTTTCCAGGCTTAATACGTAGCCGCTGTCCCCGTATGCTTCGCCTTCCGGATACGCGCGCACGGCGTTGGGGCCGCCAAGGGAAAATTTTTCTGAATTGTCCAGATTTTTCGCGGCCAGCTGTCCTGTCGCCGAGATGACCAGCGTGGTTGCGTTCGACAGAGCCTGTTGCCGCAGCGCCGACAGACCAAACTTGCTGTAGTGGCCTTGCGTTGCGGCAGTTGCGCGATCGGCGGCGAGGGCGGCGTCGCTCACGATATCGAGCCTGCCGTGGGTCCAGTTGAGTGTGCCGGCGCTGACGCCGCCGCGCCCCAGGCCGTCGTGCCGCTCGCCGCTCAGGCTGCCGAGCCAGACGCTGGACTTCTTGTCGGTCACCGTGGTCGTTGCATCGGTACGGTCCCGGAACGCCTTGGCGTCGTAGCCTCCTTGCGCCAGCAGGTTGGCGTCGCGCGAGCGTAGCAACGGATAGCTCGCATAGACGCTGGTCGTCCTGGCCGTGCCGTTTGCCTTCAGGCTGGTGAATTCCTGTCCCAGCTTATATTGCAGGGTCGAGTACGCAGCGCCGATCCTTATCCTGCCCAGTTGCAGCTGGTAGGCCAGCCGGCCGTAAGACAAGCCGGAGTCCGACGACAGCACGCGCACGTTGAACAGGTCGCCCTGTCCGGTTGGCTCGTTGAGGTTGATCGTTGCACCCAGGCGCTGACGGCCGGTGTAGCGACTGCCCTGATTGTCCGCATCGATACTGCCGGTCACCCGGCTGCTGTCGCTGATTTTCACGAGCAGGTCGGATGTGCCGACCGCGCTACCCGGTGACAGCGTTGATTTCAATTTCACACCCGGCAGATCCGACAGCAGCAGCAATTCCTCTTCCAGTGGTGCAGTTGAAACGGCGGCGCCACTGCGCACCTCTTTCAGCAGCGTCCTCTGCAGCTTGAGCGACAACCTGCCGCTGGAACGGATCTCGACCTTGTCGTAGTGCCCCTCCAACACGACCACCTTCACCGTGCCGGCGCTGATGTCCTGTTCAGGTACATATGCCCGGGCCACAAAGTACCCATTGCGCTGATAGTAGTCCGTGATTCTTGCAGCCAAAGCCTGCAGGTCCGGCAATCCCATCTGGCTATTGGGCTCGAAGCCCGATATGCTGAGCAACGCCGCTTCGCTGTAGATCGTCGCACCGGTGATCCGGAGTTGCGCGACCAAAAACGCCTGCTGCGATGGCTGGTAGGCCGGTGCGAGCGGCGCATGGGGTGGCGGCAGGTCGGGTGGGGCGACCTGGCGCAGCGGCGCAGGAGGAATCTGCTGCAGTTGACTGCCTGCAGAGGGTGTTTCCGCAGACAGCACCGTCACGTGCAGGCTCAGCAGGAGCATGCCGCCGCATACGGAATCCCGCTTCATTGGCGCTCTTGTCGTATGCATGAACCAGATTTTTTCTTGATGATGTCGTTGGCTAAAAAATTCTAAATAGAAATTATTTACTTAAGGTAACACCAGGGACCGGCTGGATCTTTCAAAATACTGTTGATGCGCGTTCGCAAAAACCGGTGAGGCATGCCTGCAGGAATACAAATTTTCGATAACCTCGCTTCACGTCAAACCGGACCAAAAGTTTCTTTAAGTAAACTTGAGGGAAATTGGTGCGTCGCTTCAACCCCGGCCACGGGCACGGCATCTCCCGCACGTGCCCGACTCGTGCTTTCTGTTATCCTCCGCCTTCGCTCAGCCGCCGCTGTTGCATGCCCATCGCCGGGTGTCACCCTCCTGAATGAAGGTCTTTTTACCGTGTCGCCGACAACCTTTACCCTTGCCTGCCACCTGTTGCCTGTCCGGGAACGTCCGACATGTCGGAGTTGCCATGACCTATAGCGTCAAAGAGATTTTTTATACGCTGCAGGGCGAAGGTGCGCAGGCTGGCCGCCCGGCGGTGTTCTGCCGCTTTTCAGGTTGTAATCTCTGGAGCGGCCGCGAAGCCGACCGGGCAGCCGCGGTCTGCCGTTTTTGCGACACCGATTTCGTCGGCACCGATGGCGAGGGCGGCGGCAAGTTCAGCGATGCCGCAACGCTGGCGCAACGCATCGACAGCCTGTGGCCTGCTGGGTACGCATCCAGCAAGTTCGTCGTCTGCACCGGCGGCGAACCGCTGCTGCAGCTCGATGACGCCCTGATCGACGCCCTGCATGCCTGCGGCTTCGAGGTCGCCATCGAAACCAACGGCACCCTGCCGGTGCCGCCCGGTGTCGACTGGGTCTGCGTCAGTCCGAAGGTCGGCGCACCGCTTGCAGTGGTCGCCGGCAATGAGTTGAAAGTCGTGATTCCGCAACTCGGCCAGACACTCGGCGATTACGAACACCTGGCCTTTGCGCATTTCTTCGTGCAGCCGATGGACAGTCCCCTCGCAGCCGAGAACACGCGCCTTGCCATCGATGTCTGCCGCGGCAATCCGAAATGGAAGCTCAGCCTGCAGACGCACAAACTGTTGCAGATACCCTGATGCTGACCATTACCCGCAAGCTCGAATTCGATGCCGGCCACCGCATCCCCGACCACAACAGCCAGTGCCGCAACCTGCATGGTCATCGCTACACGCTGTTGATCACGCTCACCGGCGAGGTCGCGCAGCAGGACGGCGCCTCCGACAACGGCATGATCATGGATTTTTCGGACGTCAAGGCGCTGGCCAAGCTGCACCTGGTCGATGTCTGGGACCATGCCTTCCTGGTATATCGGCATGACGTGGCCGTGCGCGCATTTCTCGACAGCCTGCCGGGACACAAGACGGTCGTGGTCGATGCCGTGCCGACGGTGGAGAATCTCGCGCAGATCGCCTTTGCCATCCTGCAGCCGGCCTACCAGGGCCGCTACGGCCGGGCGCTGTCGCTGGCCGGCGTGACGCTTTACGAAACGCCCAACTGCTGGGCCGAAGTCACGGCATGAACGACAGCGTTTTCATGCGCCAGGCAATCGACCAGGCCCGCAACGCCTGGACGCTGGGAGAAGTCCCGGTCGGTGCCGTCGTGGTGTGCGACGGCGTGGTGATCGCCACCGGTTTCAACCAGCCGATCGGCACGCACGATCCGACCGCGCATGCGGAAATCATGGCGCTGCGCGCGGCGGCCGGCATTCTCGGCAACTACCGCCTGCCCGGCTGCAGCCTGTTCGTCACCCTCGAGCCGTGCGCCATGTGCGCCGGCGCGATGATGCATGCGCGCCTGGCGCGGGTGGTCTTCGGCGCCGCCGATCCGAAGACCGGCGCCTGCGGCTCGGTGGTCGACCTGTTTGCGCAGGCGCGCCTCAATCATCATGCGCACGTCACGGGCGGCGTTCTGGCCGAGGAATGCAGTCTGATGCTCAAGGACTTTTTCGCCGAGCGTCGGGCACTGCTGCAGCGCCGCGGCGAGGCCGACGTCGCCTTGGCGCCAGTCGATACCGCCCTTGCCATGCCGGGCGCCGCCTCATGAGCCTCGCACCACCAAACCGGCCAACGGTGGTCGGCATCGTCGCACCCAGCGGCTATGCACCCGATCCGGCCGGCGTCGACCGCGCCGATGCGCTGCTGCTGGCGCAGGGTTGCGCGGTGCGGCATTTCGATGCGCCCAACGGGCGTTTCCTGCGCTTTGCCGACACCGATGCCGCGCGCCTGGCCGGCCTGCATGCGGCCGCGCGCGACCCCGAGGTCGACATCGTGCTGGCGCTGCGCGGCGGCTATGGCATGTCGCGCCTGCTGCAATCGATCGATTTCGACCTGCTGGTTGCCAGCGGCAAGCTGTTCGTCGGCTACAGCGACGTGACGGCGCTGCACATGGGCATGCTTGCCCATGGCGGCGCAAGTTTTGCCGGACCGACGGTGTGCGACTTCGCCTGCGCCGATGTAAGCTATTTCACGATGGCGCAGTTCTGGCACTGCCTGCGCGGACCCGAACACACGATTGCGTTCGCCGCCGAAGGCAATCCGGCAATCGATGCCGAGGGCCTGCTATGGGGCGGCAATCTCGCCATGCTCGCCCACCTGGCGGGCACGCCCTGGATGCCGGTCATCGACGGCGGCATCCTGTTCGTCGAGGACATCAACGAACAGCCGTTTCGCATCGAACGCATGCTGCTGCAACTGCTGCATGCGGGTGTGCTGGAGCGCCAGGCGGCGCTGGTGCTGGGGGACTTCTCCGGCGGACGGACGACGGACTACGACAACGGCTACGATTTTGCCGCCATGCTCGCCTTCATCCGCTCGCGCACCACGGTGCCGGTGCTGACCGGCCTGCCGTTCGGCCATATCCGCGACAAGGTGACGCTGGCCGTCGGCAGCAGCGCCCGCCTCACCAGTGCGGCAGCAGGCAGCAGGCTCACGATGCGCGCCTATCCGGATCTGGCGACCCGGAGCAGGCCGCACAGCCCATGAGAAAAAGGCCCGTTACCGGGCCTTTTCTACGATCGACGGTGGCGCGATGCGTTGCGCCACACCGCTTATGATTGTGCTGGCGGCTGCTGTGGTTGCTGTGGTTGCTGTGGTTGCTGTGGTTGCTGCGGTTGCTGCGGCTGTTGCGGTTGCTGCGGTTGCTGCGGTTGCTGCGGCTGTTGCGGTTGCTGCGGCTGTTGCGGCTGCTGCTGTTGCGGCTTCTGCATTCCGCACAGCGGGGCACCGCCGCAACTGACGTAATTGGTCGACACGCCCAGCTGATCGGCGTTGCGCCCGTACATGCCGATCATCTTGAAGGCACTGCTGGCGACAGGCTTGTTCTGCAGGGTCAGCTTGACGCTGTTGCGGCCGTTGATCACGTCCTGATGGCCGGCACGATTCTCGTTGCTGCAATCGCCGCCGAGGCAGAACGTCATGTCCTTGCCGCCGACAGTCTTGTTGGCAGTCCAGCCCACCGTGAAGGTCGAGGCCGTGCCGTCGAAGGATGCCAGCGCACTGCGGGTTGTCGCATCCATTTCCATCCACGGGAAGCTTGCCAGCGCCGCAAATTTCGGCGGCACGCCGTCGACGCGCTTGATGACCGTGATCGGTGTGCCGCTTGCCGCCACGTCCGCATACAGGTCGATCTTGACCTTGCGGCCACGCTTGTAGAAATTATCGATCAGCTGGTCGCCGACCGCCGCAGCATTGGCGCCGTCGACACTGTCGCCCAGCGACAGCCAGCTGCCGCCGCAGCCATTGCCGCCCCTGCCATCGATGGCCAGCCGCGCGGTCTGGTTCGGCTGCAGGCCAGCGACGCAGGCGTCGGACAGGCTGAGCGTTGCCAGCGGTGTCGCTTCCCAGCCGGAATTGTCGAGATTACGCTGGTAGACCTTGGCGGCGCGGATGCCGGTGCGGGAAACACCGTCGGTGCCGCCAATGTCGAAGGTCAGCGCCCGGGTGTACTCGGTCTGCGCCGCCGCTGCATCGGCTGGCAAATCGACGCGCGAGGTGCGCTGGACGGCAGCGCCGATATTGATGTCGTAGGGCGAATCACGGCCAAGCAATTTCCACGGCGCGTTCGGACGCAGCACCACCGCCAGTTCGGCACCCTCGAAGGCGTTCTCTCCCTTGGCGATCGTGAAGCCGACGGTGCAGACCATGCGGCTGGTGTCTGTCGTGAAATCGCAATCGCGCAGTACCGGATTGGCAACTGCGCCGCCGAGCAGCCCGTTCATGTTGACGAACTCGCAGATCTTGGCCGGTGCGGTGACTTTGTCGACCACGAGGTTATCGTCGAGGTCGAGCGAAAAGGCGTCGTCGAAAATTTTTGCCCCGGTCATGCGGGCGGCGCAGGTGGCTTCATCGGAGGCCGCGATTGCAAACGACAGACCGCCGACAAAGACGCTGGAAATGCCTTTGAGATCGACATCGGCGCCGGTTCCTGCTTTCAGGGCGCCGCCGGCGGCCGCATCCTTGTCGAGGAAAACATTACCCGAACCGATGATGCCTTCCAGTTGCACGAATGTCTTGCTGGTCGCGCCATCGGTACCGGTGTTGATCCGGATGGAATCGAGCACCTTGTCCATGCCGCTGCGGTCGGCACTGAAGGGCGTGGTCACGAAGTCGCTGTCGGCAATGCCGGCCTTGGCGAGCAGGTCGGCGAGGGCGGTTTTGAGCTTTGCTTTCTGGGCATCGAGATCGCTTGCCGCTGGCGCTGCGGCCGGTGCGGTCGCGGCAAACAGGTTGGCCGGATTGCTGCCCAGGGCCAGTGCCACCGTCGCGTTGGTCAGCGGCGTCACGTTGGCCACGCCCGACTGCTGGACGACCGAATAGAAACAGGCGTAATTGCCATCGACCAATCCGCATGCCTGCAGGCTGAATGGGGCCACCAGGCCGTCGGTGGAAATGCCGCTGTAGGAACCGTCGGCAGCAGCGGTTCCGGTGCGCACGATGCCGTTGGCGTCCTTGACGGTGACGGTTGCATTGAGCATCGGCGCGCCGACGGCGACCGTACCCGACAGGGTGGTCGGTACGACAACCGGCACCACCGGTGCGTCGATCACCGCGTTCGGCGGACTGCCACCGCCAACAGGTGCGGCTGCAGTCGTGCCCCCACCGCCGCCACAGCCGGCCAGAATCAGGCTGGCAGCAAGACTTGCGGCCAGACTTGTTACGGAGGTAACTGCATTGTGCGCAAGGGATGGGGAATTGATTGAATGGGACATCGTGCTGGCTCCGTGTGAACTGTTGAACCATGCATGCGGGGGCAGGGAGCGCCGCGCCGCATCTGGCAAGGCAGTTTACGGAGGGCAACATGTGTAACTGTAGGGCGGGCCGGCGGTATTTACGAAAATTGACAATGGCTGAACTGGCGACTGCCGGGGTCGCAGGTGTGGCGCAACAGGCATCGCGTGCAGCGCGCGCCGCCCGCCGACATCCCTGTGGTCAGACGCTCTGGAACCGCAAGACCAGTTCGAGCGACATCGACTGGCCGCATGCGAGCATCTGCAGGCCGGGGCGTCCCGGCATGTGGAAGGCATCGATCGGATGGGTGATCGGCTCCAGGCAGAAAAAATCCAGGCCGGGCGGGCGGTACATGAGGGCATAACCGTTGCAGTTTCGCATGGTCAGCGTCAACGTCAGTCCGCGATCCGGATAGCAAACGAGGGCATGGCCGTTCCAGCCGGTGAAACAGTGGTCGATCAGCGGCCCGTCGAGCGAAGCGGGCTGTCGATAATCGAAAGTCGGCGCAAAAGTCGTCGTATGCGACACCGGCATCGGATCGTCTGCGCACAGCCACAGGCCGGACGCCGGCATGTGCAGCGTCGTGGCTGCATTGCGGGGGAAATACGGATGCAGGCCGAGGCCGTAGGGCAGTACATCGTCGCCCAGATGGGTGACGTCGAGCGTGATCGTCAGGCTGTCGTCGTCCAGCACGAAACGCTGGCTGGCGCGGTAATGATAAGGATTGCCGTCGAAGCGATTCGACGTCAATGCGAGCGTGATGCGGTCCTCGCCGGTCTGCTCGATGGCCCAGCGTTGCAGCCAGCCGTCGCCATGAATCGGATAGGGCTCGCCGGCACGATTCGGTCGTACGGCATAAAACCGGCCCGCCTGCTCGAAACCGCCGCTGCCGATCCGGTTCGACCACGGCACCAGTGGAAAGCACGCGAAGGTGTAGGCATCGGCCGCCGCTTCGTTCCATGGTCGCAGCAGATGCTGCCAGGCGCCGTCATCGTCGCCGCGCATTTCCCATGCCGCGATGCTGCCGCCGTATTCCGGCAATAACTGCAGACGCTGGCGCGCATGCTCCAGGGTCAGGGGCCTTGCGCTTGCGAACGTCGAAGGCATGGCAATTGGCGGCACAGGCATGTTGCGGTCGTCTCGCTGGGATTGATCGAAGGTAGCAGCCGGCTCGACTGCAGCACTGGCACCGGTAATGGAGTCATTACGTTGTTGTAAGTTCAAGAGCGCTGCGCATGATCGTTTGGAAGTCCACGCGCAGAATCCCGATGCTGCAGCGCGGGATGGTAAAATACTCGGTTATTCGGCCCCATCGTCATTCATCTTGCAAGAGGTTTTTCCCGTGCTAGCGACAGCAAACATCACCATGCAGTTTGGCCCGAAGCCACTGTTCGAAAACATTTCCGTCAAATTCGGCGACGGCAATCGCTATGGCCTGATCGGCGCCAACGGTTGCGGCAAATCGACCTTCATGAAAATTCTCGGCGGCGACCTCGAACCCTCGGCCGGCACCGTCATGCTCGACACCAACGAGCGCCTCGGTAAATTGCGCCAGGACCAGTTCGCCTTCGAGGAAATGCGCGTGCTCGACGTCGTCATGATGGGTCATACCGAGATGTGGGCCGCCATGGCCGAACGCGATGCGATCTACGCCAATCCGGAAGCCACCGACGACGACTACATGAAGGCCGCCGACCTGGAAGCCCGCTTTGCCGAATTCGACGGCTACACGGCC